>ONLM01000151.1 GCA_900318695.1 uncultured Eubacteriales bacterium
CGATAGACTCCAACTTGAAATTCAAAAGGCAAATACCGTTCCTTGCTTCGACAGTACTCACGAATTGCTTCCAGCTTCACAGTAAGATCCTGGGCATAGGAATAGACAATAAAATGATCATCATCCAAACGGCCAACAATATCGGAAGAAAATTCACGCACAAGAATATCCCTAAGCGCAAGTATGACCCCATCACCGATCCTCTTGCCATAGGTAAGGTTAACCGCCTTCATATTATGAATATCAAAATAGCAGTAACAATATGCATTACTGCTGTCTCTGCTTCGCTCTGTTCTTACTTTACTGACGTTTTTTTCAAATCCGTTCTGATTTAATACACCTGTCAGCAAATCTGTTCGTGTCCCATATCTCGCCATATGCATTTTCCTTTATAGGTCAGCCAAAAAGACTTCTGTATTTTTTTATACCATCAACCTCATAACGATGCATACCGATCACAACCATTCCGCCTTCTCTCTGCCCAATGAATGGATCTGTGTCGTTTTTAACGACCCAAGTACGTCTGCTACCTGTATCAATGTCTCTGATCCGCACACGGTCACGGACCTCAGCTCGTGAAATATTCATGGTTTTACCCTTATATATAAACAAATTATGGAAATTTTTTAAGAATTATCCTGTAATGGATACAAGTAATACAATATCAAATTTTATTATTTCTTAAAAGATGGCAATTTTATAAAAATATACGTATACTTTCAACATTTGAATTATGCAAATTTTAGCCAAGATTCCGCTTGACATTTTTAGAAATTTTTATGTTAAAAAAACAAGACTGCTATCCTGATTTTATGCCTTTATCATTGATCTAAATAATCCTATGATTTCAACATAATATACAGCTCAAGCAGTCTTGCATATTCCTCAATTACTCTTTATTTATCTTTATTTATCTTTATTTATCTTTTCTTATCACTTCTTCCGTAACCCGAATCAGCTGAATTATCAGTGTTGTCGCGAATGCCAAAAGAACAATTTCCATCAGTTCCGTTTTTCCAAGAGGCACAACAGAAAATAAGCTTCTGCCCACATTGGTAAGAAGGACAAATGCAACCAGAAAAGCACCAAGCACAAACGCACCCAAACTATACCAGTTTCTGCGGAAGCCTAATTTCAGAATGCTCTCCTCTCCCCGGCAGTTAAAACCATGGAACAACCGCGCCAAAGTCAAGGTTGAAAAAGCCATAGAACTTGCAGCCGCCGGTGAAACCTGTAAACCACGGGCATATGCTGTCATTACCGCAACAGAAATCAAAGACCCCTGAAGGAGCATAAGAAGTGTGAATTTCCGATCCATAATTCCGGCATTCGGATCTCTCGGCTTACGCTTAAGAATCAAATCGTCCTCCGGTTCCATGCCGATGGCCAGCGCAGGCAAAGAGTCGGTAACAAGGTTAATGAACAACAGCTGTACGGCCATAAATGGAATCGGTAATGCGAATACCGATGTAATGATAACCGAAATAATTGCAGAAAGATTTCCGGAAAGCAAAAACAAAACAGCATTTTTGATATTTTCATATACTGTTCTGCCATTCGAAACAGCCTTGATCAAAGTGGCAAAGTTATCATCTACAAGGATCATCGAAGCCGCATCTTTGGATACTTCTGTACCGGTGATTCCCATGGCAACACCTATGTCCGCTTTTTTCAATGCCGGAGCGTCATTTACACCATCACCGGTCATAGAAACAATATTACCCTTTCGCTGCCATGCCTCAACAATGCGGATTTTGTTTTCCGGTGAAACTCTGGCATATACGGAAATTTTTTCGATTCTCTGATCAAGTTCTTCATCGTTCATTTCATCAAGTTCAAGCCCGGTCACTGCCTGATCTCCCTCTTTAAAAATCCCGATTTTCTTTGCAATTGCAGTCGCGGTAACCTTATGATCTCCCGTAATCATAACCGTGCGGATTCCGGCCTCCGCCGCATGCTTTACTGCAATGACCGACTCCTCTCTCGGTGGATCCATTTCAGAAATCAGACCAAGGAATGTGAAATGATACTCCGTAGCCGTAGTCAGCGCTTCATCTGTTTCCTTATACGCAAATGCAAGAACACGTAACCCGTTCTCCGAAAAACGATGATTGTTCTCCAGAATCCGTTTCCGATCCTCCTCTGTCATAGGCCGGATCACATTGCCTTTCAGTCGAATGTTGTCACATCGATCCAACAAAACATCAACAGCACCCTTTATAAAGGTTGTGGATTTGCCGTGAATAATATTCTTTGTACTCATGAGTTTTCGGTCGGAGTCAAAAGGTACTTCTTCCTCTCGCTCCAGAATTTCCCGTAAATCCTCATATGTCAGTCGCAGCTGACTTTCTTCCTGATATGTTCCCTGTACGTTTTTAAACATTTCCAAAAGAGCATATTCCGTAGGATCACCGATTCCTTTTCCATCCGTCAATGTGGAATCATTTGTCAAAACAGCATTATAAATCAGATACCGATGCAGAGGCTCCTTAAGATCCAGATCTTCTACATGTAAAATTTCATTTCCAACAAAGAGTTCCTGTACTGTCATCTTATTCTGCGTTAATGTTCCCGTTTTATCTGAACAAATAACGGATACACAGCCCAAAGACTCTACAGCAGATAAATTTTTAATGATAGCATTTTCCTTTGCCATCTTCTGTGTTCCCATCGCCTGAACGATAGTGACAATGGAACCTAAGGCTTCCGGTATCGCTGCTACCGCAAGTGCAACCGCAAACAGCATTGCATCCAGAAGCTTCATGCCACGGAACAGTTCAAGCGCAAGAACGATTGCCGAAATAATCAGTATTCCCGTAGCCAGCTTCTGTGAAAAATTGTCCAGACTTTTCTGCAGCGGGGATTTCTTTTCCTTGGTCTGATTCATCAGCTCCGCAATCTTTCCAATTTCCGTCTGCATTCCTGTTTCTGTAACCGCAACAACGGCACGTCCATATGTCACAAGACTGCCGGAATAAACCATATTTATGCGATCACCGAGCGGAACCATGTCCCGGATTGTTTTCACAGCTTTGTCGATATTTGTGGATTCTCCCGTCAACGAACTTTCATTCACCTGCAGAGAATAATTCTCCAGAATACGCCCATCGGCAACAATCATATCTCCCGCTTCTAAAATAAGGATATCTCCCGGCACCACTAGTGTCGAATCGATTTCCACTTTTTTTCCATCACGCAAAACCTTGGCATGTGGAGAAGACAACATTTTTAATGCATCCAAAGATTTCTGTGCCCGCACTTCCTGAACTGTACCCAGAATCGCATTTAAAATAAGAACACAGATAATAACCGCCGTACTTTCCGCATCACCAGTCGCAGCCGATATTAATGCCGCAATAATCAGAATAATGACGAGCAAGTCCTTAAACTGTCCTAAAAAGATCTGTATCGCAGACTCGTGTTCATTTTCCTGCAATGCATTCTTTCCATACTTCTGCTGTCGTTCCGAAACAGTCTCCTCCGTCAAACCGGATTTGCTCGTCTCAAGTAAACGCAGGACCTCCTCTTGCTCCATCTGATACCAAGCTTTCATGTTTTTCCTCCTTAATGACCCATAAACACATTATCGTGCAAATCAACATATTCTTAAGTAAAAAAAAACTTTATGCAGATAAAAACCAGCCTCCTCTGATTTCTATCTGCATAAAGTCTCATCACCTATTTATAAGGCAGATCCACCATTCTGTTTTACAAAAAACAGACGAGATGTTGATGGAATCTGTAAGATTACTCCCCTTATGCTTATGTTTATGAATTTGTTTCGACCATTATCATAGAAAAATCAGAAACTGTCAACGTTATTCCCGAAATTTTCATTTTAGATTTTCATATAATCCATTTCCCATCACTGCCGTCTTACAAGAAAAGCACCGATAATCAACTATATATTCGTCACAAGTAACCGGTTCAATTTTTTCATTCGTTTCAATTCTTTATCGGTAAACAATAATTTCTCGCGAAATTCTTTGGTAGGTTCCTTTGGCGTCAATGTCAAGAGACATTTGAAGGAGCATGGTACAAGATCTGCTGTAGATATACTGCAAAGCAGTCCCATTGTCTCATCCCGAAGTTCCAATGGGTTAAAAATATAGAGCAATGCTTCTTCCAGAGTATTGCATGAGTTAATAAAGGAAAACCGGATCAGCATATCACTGTATACAACCTTACCCGTATAAAAAATTTCACTGCTGCGTCCATTGGGAGAAATAATACAAATGGAAAGGGTACAATCATAATCTCCTGTTTTTTGATCCCGTTCCCCGATATCAATAATTCCGTCTTTCAAATTATCATAACGGCCATCATAGAAATAAAAGTACAGTCGTTTGGTTTTGAAAAAGGGACTTTCATCCATATGCCCCGGCACAATATCTTCCGGATCACGCACTTTTTTGGGAAGCGGAACATTGATAAATTCCCTGATCGGGACCTTAAGGGCACAGCTGATATCATAAAGCGTGTTTACATCAATAACAATTTCTCCATTTTCATACTTGCACATTGTGGCACGGCTTTTATGAATTGCATCCGCCAAAGCCTGCAGTGTCATATGTTTGGACTTGCGAAAAACCTTAATTCGATTACCAACCGTTTCATTCATGATATCCATAGCGATCCCCTCAAAAATGGAAATACGATTCCGCAAAAAGTTTCTTTAAAATATTCATTCTGCCTTTTAGCTCTGTGTTCTAAATTCATGCAGTTAAATTATACCCTAAAATTTCGTTTCCCGAAACATTTTTTGTAAATTTGTTTCTTTTAAGGAAACAATACATCATTTCACAAAATTCCTCTTCTCTGATAAACTCTAACCACTCGTTATTTCTCCCATGCAGTCAAAATGCACAGAGAATAGCTTTTATTCCCATCATGAAAACCAGGAGGACTTTTATGAAAACTCGTCTTAATTTAACGGAGACCCTTTCCATCACCAGTATGCTCTTTGGTCTGTTCTTTGGTGCCGGAAATCTTATTTTCCCGGCATTTATGGGGCAGGCTGCCGGACGTTCTGTGTTACCGGCTCTGCTTGGTTTTCTGATGACCGGCGTAGGAATGCCGATGCTTGCTGTTGCCACTTTGGGAATTACCGGCAGTAATGGTGTTTTAGATTTAAGCGAAAAAATAAGCAAACCCTTTGGTTACTTCTTTACCTGTGCATTATATCTGACCATCGGACCGTTTTTCGCCTGTCCCCGTTGCGTCACCGTTCCATTTGAAGTCGGCATTCGTCCGTTGCTTCCTTCCGGAATGAATCCGCAACTGGCATTATTTATATTTTCCTTTGCGTTTTTCCTTGCCACACTCTGGTTTTCTCTCCGTCCAAGTAAAATCCTCACTTGGACAGGCAAAATCCTAAATCCGATCTTTCTCGTAATCCTTGGCGTATTGCTTATAACCGCGCTTCTTTCACCGATTGGACATATCGCCGATTTTGAGCCAACCGAAGCCTATCGTTCCTCTACCATTCTCCATGGTTTTCTGGACGGTTATAATACCATGGATACTCTTGCGGGACTTGCTTTCGGAATCATTGTCGTTGATGTTATCAAAACTCTGGGCATTTCCAAGCCGGAACATATTGCAGCCAATACAGTCCGTGCCGGAATCTTTAGCTGTCTGCTTATGGGGCTGATTTATTTCTTAGTAGCGCTTGCCGGTGCAGAAAGCCGTGGATACAGCGAAATATATGATAATGGCGGTGCTGTTCTGGCAGCCATTTCACGGCATTATTTCCCGGGAATCGGTTCTGTTCTTCTGGCTTCCATCGTATTGTTTGCCTGCCTGAAAACAGTAATCGGACTTGTTACCAGCTGTTCGTCAACTTTCGAAGAGATGTTTCCTCATGGCCTTAAGTATCGTCAGCTCGTAATTCTATTCAGCAGTATTATCTTCATCATTTCCAATGTAGGATTGTCCTCGATTATCCAGATCTCCATTCCGGTTCTGATGATGCTGTACCCGCTTTCAATTACCCTGATCATTCTGATGCTTGCGAAACATTTCTTTAATGTACACAAAACCGTACTGCGGTCCGTTATGACTGCTGTATTAATCAGTTCTGTTTTCGATTTTTGCAGAGCCATGCCGGCTTCATGGATTTCCTTCCTTCATTTAGAAGGCATGATTTCCTTCCTTGAACAGTATCTTCCGTTTTTTGATTCCGGTTTTGGCTGGATTGCACCTTCTATTTTAGGACTCATCATCGGCTGCGTACTTTACTTTTTCCAGAATCCGATGAAAAATATTAATGCCGCTTACTCAAAAGAATAAGCGGCACCATAAGGCTTCTATTTCATTTAGCCCAATACTTCTTTATGTATCTGTTCGTCTTTGTTTTCCATGGCAAGCGTTTTATTTTTATTGAGAAGATTGGACACAATAATGGTTGCACTTGCATCACCTGTAATATTCAAAGTAGTACGTCCCATATCAAAAATACGGTCTACTCCGGCTACAAGTGCAATACCATCAACAGGAAGTCCTACGGACGTCAATACCATGGCAAGCATAATCATTCCGGCGCCCGGAACACCTGCTGTTCCTACCGATGCCAGAGTCGCAGTAAGAACGATCGTAACCATCTGGCTGATCGTAAGATTAATACCATAGCAGCTTGCAATAAAAATCGCACATACGCCTTGATAAATTGCTGTTCCATCCATGTTGATCGTTGCACCTAACGGCAGTACAAACGAACGAACCTCCCTGCTTGCCCCCAGTTTCTTGGTACACTCCATATTTAAAGGCAATGTACCAACAGAAGATGCCGATGAAAATGCAAACATAATCGCAGGAAGCATCCCTTTGAAAAATTTCATAGGATTCATGGAACCAAACGTGGCAACCGCACCGGAATATACCACAACAGCATGCAGGAAATAACAAAGATATGCGCAGAGCAGCACCTTTGCAAGACTGCCAATGATCATGGCACCATTTGATGCAATCACAGGGCAAAGAAGACAAAATACTCCAATCGGGCTGAGATTTAAAATCATCTCCATTGCTTTCATAAAAACGGAATTTGCAAGTTCAATAAATTGAATTGCAGGTTCCGCTTTTTCTTCTCCAATCAGGATTACCGCAAACCCAATTAAAAGCGCCATAACAATAACCTGAAGCATATTTGCATTCACGATAGGAGCAAGAAAATTGCTTGGAAAAATATCGACTACTACCGACATGAACGAAGCTTTTTCCGGTGCTTCATAACTCAGATTTGATGTAGCAATCGCAGGAAATATTCCCTTAAAAAGATTTGCCACTCCTAACCCGATCGTCGTAGCCAATGCTGTGGTAAAGAAATAATACACTACTGTAATTCCGCCGATTTTTCCTACCTTTCCGATGTCTCGAAGAGAAACCACACCGGACATAATAGAAAACAATACAATAGGACCGACAATAAACTTAATCAGATTCAAGAAGATGGTTCCAAAGGGCTTGATATAGTCCGTTGCAAAATCAGCCCATGGCTGCATAATCAGTCCAACAACGATTGCCAACACAAGGGCAATAAATATTTTACCGGCCAACGGTAATTTTTTTATCCTACTCATCTCTTTTTCCTTTCCCAAAAAGCAAATTTTACCCCAGATTTTATAATTATAGCTTAAATTTAAGATTCCGAAAAGATACCGTCACGATTTATCACATTAAAGAGTGAAATTTTTTGCAGTTTTGGCTTTCAAATCCCGTTTTTTTGTTAAATAAAGCTTTGTATTGACATTAATAC
>ONLM01000155.1 GCA_900318695.1 uncultured Eubacteriales bacterium
GATCCGGATCAGGTGATAAAGGTCGTGCAATTGCACCTCTCAGCCTTTAGGCTCCCTTTGTCAGAATACGTTGATAGAATAGCATGAATAAGCAGAGATTACAAATAATTTTGAGAATTAATTTGATGTTTTTAATATTTCCGGCAAACGGTAAATTGTTACAAAAGCAGAGAAAGTGGAGCCCAAAATTTAAAAAGAAATGAATTTTTACGGTAAAGTACTAAAAAAAACCGGGTTTAAACTTTTTAACAATTTAGTATAGTTACCATTCAGAAGAGATAGTTTGGTTCATATTAGAAAACCGGAAAAAGCCGTAGAGAAAGGTTTGGAAAACCGGGAAGCGCACGAAAGTGTATAGGAGGGAGAACGGGCTATGAAAAGTGAAGTGATAAGATTAATCAAAGGCAGGAATGATGTGACGCTTACCACTTATATTTTGGATGATTCATCAGAAATGCTGCAAGGAAAGTCCAGACCGGCGGTACTTATTTGTCCGGGCGGAGCATATCTTTGCTGTAGTGATCGGGAGGGTGAGCCTATTGCCATGGCATTTTTACGGTACGGTTACAATGCATTTGTCTTAAGATACTCTGTTGCATATGATGGAACCAGACCATATCATGAGACGGATTTTGCAAACCAGACCATAAATCCGGTTAAGCTGCATCCCGAACCGATGCGGGAAATAGGATTAGCTTTTGCCTGCATATATGAGCATAGAAAGGAATGGAAGACAGACGCAAAACAGATTGCAATTTGTGGCTTCTCAGCGGGTGGCCACAATTGCGCGATGTATGCAACGCATTGGTCAAAGCCTGTGATCACAGATTTCTTGGGAGTGGATAAAGAAATTCTTCGGCCGGCAGCCTGCATTCTGGGTTATCCGCTTACGGATTATTTATATATGTATGAGGCGACAAAAAAGGCGGGGACAGATGCATTTAAATTTTTTACTGTAGCCAATCGTCTTATGATGGGAGAGGATTGGGAAAATGAAGAAAAGCTTCTTGATATGAGTCCTGATCGTTTGGTAACAAAAGAGGTACCGCCTACATTTATTTGGGCAACGGCTAAGGATGAATTAGTTCCTGTTGCGCATTCTACAAAATATGCCACTGCATTGGCAGAAGCAGGCATACCGTTTGAACTCCATATCTTTCAGGATGGGGCTCATGGAATGGCTCTTTGTGATCAGAGCACTTCGCGGCAAGAAGCGCTGGATGTCCAGACAGATCCGAATGCAAAAGCATGGATCGATTTTGCCGCAGCATGGCTTGAAAAATATATTGCTATATATAAATCCTGATCGTTCGGTATAGAGCGAGACTAAAATTTGCCCCACTAACATCTGAAGTTTGTCCGTAGATGTTAATGGGGCAGCTTTTGTAAAATGATACTGTTTCAAAAAATGTTAAACGGGGAGGAAGAAATTGAGTCAGGAAACAATGAAGCGGGCTAAGGAACTGGTGTCACAGATGACAATAGAAGAGAAGTGCTCGCAGATGCTACATCATGCAGCAGCAATCGAAAGACTTGGCATTCCCAAATATTGTTGGTGGAATGAGGCGCTTCATGGAGTTGCAAGAGCGGGAGATGCTACGGTGTTTCCTCAGGCAATCGGACTAGGAGCTACATTTGACGAGACGCTGGTATTCCAGGTGGCAGATGCCACCGCCACAGAGGGAAGAGCAAAATACAATGAATTTGTCAAGCATGATGACAGAGACATATATAAAGGTCTTACTTATTGGGCACCCAATGTGAATATTTTTCGCGATCCCAGATGGGGAAGAGGTCACGAAACGTATGGAGAAGATCCTTATCTTACCGGTCAGCTGGGAATGGCATTTGTTCGCGGTCTTCAAGGAGAGGATCCGGAAAATCCTAAGGCTGCCGCATGTGCCAAACATTTTGCGGTTCACTCCGGACCGGAAGCGGACCGGCATCACTTTGATGCAAAGGTGAATGATCAGGATCTGTATGACACCTATCTCTATGCGTTTAAGCGTCTTGTAAAGGATGCAAAAGTAGAAGCGGTGATGGGGGCGTACAATCGAATTAATGGAGAACCGGCCTGTGGAAGCAAACGTCTTTTAAAGGATATATTAAGGAAAGACTGGGGATTTAAGGGACATGTGGTATCCGACTGTTGGGCTATTAGGGATTTTCATGAGAATCACAAAGTAACAACCTGTGAGGTGGAATCCGCTGCATTGGCCGTAAATAACGGCTGTGATCTGAATTGCGGATGTGTATATGAAAAACTTCTTTATGCATATAAGGCAAAGCTTGTTTCCGAGGAAACAATCACGAAATCGGTTGAACGACTGATGGAGCTTCGTCTTCGCCTGGGTACTCTTCCGGAACGCGGCAGTAAATACGATGATATTCCATATGAAGTAGTAGAATGCAGGGAACACAAAGAACTTGCCAATGAAGCCGCAAAGCGCAGTATGGTTTTGCTTAAGAACGATGGACTGCTTCCGCTTAGAAAAAATGCAGTAAAAACAATTGGAGTCATTGGCCCAAACTCCAATTCCAGAGTGGCATTAGTGGGGAATTACGAAGGAGTTTCTTCGGAATATATCACGGTGCTGGAAGGAATTCAGAGATATGTTGGCGATGATGTGAGAGTTTTTCATTCTGATGGTACTCCGCTTTGGAAAGATAGAATGCATGGACTGTCTGAAGCAAGGGACGATTTTGCAGAGGCAATGACCGTAGCGGAACATTCAGACGTTGTTATTCTGGCAATGGGGCTGGATGCTACGATTGAAGGAGAAGAGGGAGATGCCGGCAATGAATTTGGAAGTGGAGATAAGAAGGGACTGAAACTTCCGGGGCTTCAGCAGGAGCTTATGGAAAAAGTAGCAGCGATTGGAAAGCCGGTAGTTCTTTTGGTACTTGCCGGTTCTGCGATGGATTTGACATGGGCAAATGATAATGTAAATGCAATTATTCAGTGTTGGTATCCTGGCGCGCGTGGCGGAAGAGCAATTGCCGAGGTACTTTTTGGCGAAGACAGTCCATCGGGAAAACTGCCGGTTACATTCTATAAATCCGATAAGGATTTACCGCCGTTTGAAGAGTATTCAATGGAGGGACGTACATACCGGTATTTCAATGGAACACCGTTATATCCATTTGGGTATGGACTTAGTTATTCGGATCTTGAGTATTGTGACGCCTATATTGATAAAAAAAGAGGGAAAATTAAAGATACGTTCACAGTAGGCGTGACGGTTAAGAATAAGGGAAGTTACAACGCACATGAGATTGTTCAGGTATACATAAAGGATGTGGAAGCTTCCACAAGAGTTGCCAACTGGTCACTTCGAAAAATTGGAAATGTTGTACTTGCGCCGGGAGAATCCCGAAAGGTTGAATTTGAACTTCAGGCTCGAGATTTTGCCATTATTGATGAGAAGGGAAGATGCATAGTAGAGCCGGGAGCTTTTAAGGTTGCCATTGGCGGACAGCAGCCGGATGAACGCAGTACAGAACTTACCGGGAAGTCGGTTGACGTCTTTGAAATAAAGTTAGATGGAGAAATTACGGAGGTTGAATACTAAAATGAAAATAGCAAAAGCACCGACAGATCCGGAAAAAAACAGACCGTATTTCTATATCATTAAGGATAAGGAAATTTTCACGCAGGCAGATGAGAAAGGCAGAGGTATTGCATTTCTTTATCAGGATTCGGGACGCCTTGTAAGCAGTGCTAAATTTACCGGAAATGTCACGGATGAAAAAATATTAAAACTTCTGGAAACGGTTGATGGATTTCGAAAACTTGTTCATTCGGTTGGTGTTTCAATAGAAATGGATGAAAAAGACAAACAGGCGGAGTTTGTTTTTCAGATGTATGGAAAGAAGGATTTATACGGCGGTGGTACCAATCTTGTTGCAAAGGTGAATACAAATGCAAAGGAAGAAAGAATATATCTTTCTGATATAAGTTGGACCGAAGATGATCATGTTCCGGGCCAAATCTGTATTCACACGGATGCGCCGGAAAAGAAGGCGTTCCTATCGGTTCGCTTTTTTTTAAATGATGGCTTTGATGCGCCTCCACAGCTTGAAGAAAAACCCGTAGATACCGCGTCGGCGGAGTATAAAAAAATGATAGACCGTTCTCTTGTCAGTCTCGGAAATACAAAACGGCTGATGACGGTTGTGAACAGGGCGAGAGAAGGAAAGAAAGTAAACATTTGCTACATTGGTGGTTCGATCACGCAGGGTGCGGGAGCTACTCCGATTAATACAGAATGTTATGCGTACAAATCATTTCTTGGTTTTAAAAAACTTATGGGAAATGGCGATAATATTCATTTTATCAAGGCAGGTGTAGGCGGTACCCCTTCCGAGCTTGGCATGATCCGTTTTGAAAGAGATGTTCTTCGAGATGGTGCGGTATCGCCGGATCTCATTGTGATCGAGTTTGCTGTAAACGATGAGGGTGATGAAACGCAGGGCGATTGCTATGAAAGCCTTGTGAGACATGCACTGGAACTTCCGAGTAAGCCCGCGATTATACTGATGTTTTCAGTTTTTTCTGATGATTATAATCTTCAGCAAAGACTTGCGCCGGTCGGTTTTCGGTATGAACTTCCGATGGCGAGTGTTAAGGATGCAGTTGTTCCTCAATTTTATGACAGAACAAATCGTATTATTACGAAACATCAGTATTTTTATGATATGTTCCATCCTACAAATCTGGGACATACGATCATGGCGGATTGTTTGATCCACATTATGGAAAAAGCGCTGGAAGGAGAAATACCTGCGGAATACGATCCCCGTTTGCAGGATGTCCCGGCAATCGGAAATACTTATGACAATGTCGTTCTTATGGATAGAAAAGATAATACAGATCTTGCCAATGTAACTCCCGGTGGATTTGTATACACGGATGAAGTGCTTCAGTCTGTTGAGTTTGATTTGAATTTAAGCCTTACTCCGGAATTCCCATACAACTGGATGTATGATGGCGACAGAGGAAGTGAGGGGGATTTTGAAATGGAAGTGGAGTGCAGATCCCTTGTCCTTGTTATGAAGGATTCCGGTGAAGTTGACGCAGCTGCTGCAAAAGTATATGTGGATGGAGAATTTGTCCGAAATCTTGATCCATATGTGAATCGCTGGTGCCATTGTAATCCGCTTATTGTGATCAATGGAAAAAAGACAGAGAAGCATCATATTCGTGTTGCAGTCAATAAAGAGGGAATACGTAATAAGTTTACAATCCTGGGATTTGGATTAGTAAAGTAAGGAGACACAAATGATAATTGCACATAATCCAATATTAAAAGGTTTTTATCCGGACCCATCTATATGTCGAGTTGGGAATGATTACTATATTGTTTGTTCAAGCTTTGTCTACGCACCGGGAGTCCCGATTTTTCACAGCAAAGATCTGACACATTGGGAGCAGATCGGGCATGTTTTAGACAGAGAAAGTCAACTTCCGGTGAGCGGTGAAATTTCAAGAGGCATTTTTGCGCCCACGATTCGTGAACATAAAGGCATATACTACATGATTACAACGAATGTGAGTTATGGGGGGAATTTTGTTGTTACGGCGAAGGATCCGGCCGGACCTTGGTCAGAACCATATTATCTGGGAGAGAATGCGAAAGGCATTGATCCATCGCTTTTCTTTGACGATGATGACAGATGTTATTATGTAGGAACAAGACCGAATCCGGAAGGCGTCCGTTACAATGGAGATTGGGAAATATGGATTCAGGAGCTGGATCTTATTACAATGAAACTGATAGGAAAGCCAATGGCAATCTGGAAAGGTGCGGTTAAAGGTGTGATCTGGCCGGAGGGACCGCATTTATATAAGAAGGATGG
Source organism: uncultured Eubacteriales bacterium (assembly GCA_900318695.1). Taxonomy (GTDB): domain Bacteria; phylum Bacillota; class Clostridia; order Lachnospirales; family Lachnospiraceae; genus Oribacterium. The sequence continues at coordinate 5,860 of ONLM01000155.1, forward strand.
ATATTATTATTTGCTTAATGCGGAAGGCGGGACAGGACCTGAGCATGCCATTTCGATTTCACGTTCAAAAGAATTATTCGCATGGTTTGAAGGATGTCCGAGAAATCCGATTTTTTCACATAGAAATTTAGGTAAAAATTATCCTATAATATATGCTGGTCATGGAGATCTGGTTGATGACGGGGATGGTAACTGGTATATCGTCATGCTCGCATCACGTCCTTGTCAAAAGCACTGCAGCATCGGCCGGGAGACGTTCCTGGCAAAGGTTGTCTGGGAAGACGGATGGCCGGTAATCAATCCTGGAATTGCAAGACTTGAGGATGAAGTGGAACTCCCTTTTGATGAACATCCATTTGCCGCAGAGAATGAATGGAGTGATCAGCTTCATTTTTATACAAATGAACTGGATCAGCGACTTGTCGGAATAGAAAAGCGAAATGAAACCATATATTCTCTTGCACAGCGTCCGGGATTTCTTCGGCTGTTTACCAGGGCAGAACGGGCGGAGGAAATGGGATACCCGTCTTATTTAGGATTGCGCCAGAAAGACTATTCTTTTAAGGCTAATGTGGGGGTTGACTTCAAGCCTGCAAATGAGAATGAGTGCGGTGGATTGATGTTGTATCAGAATCATGCCAATCACCTTGTTCTTGAAATTGTTCTGGAAAATGGGAAAAGAGTTCTCCGGACTCGTAAAGTCGTAAAAGGTGAAGAAGAAATCACATCTTTCATAGAAGTGAAAGAAGATCTTGCCGTGATTGAACTTCGGGCTAAGGCGCAGAAAGCAGATGCTTATCTTGTGGAAAATGGTGATTATAAGCTTTTGGAAACAGGCATTGATTTGTTGCCATACACCACAGAGGAGGCAGGTGGATTTGTTGGCTGTACTGTTGGCATGTATACATCATCAAATGGCCGGCATTCAGATAATCACTGCGATTTTGCGTGGATGACTATGGATAAAATATAATAATTAGGTGAAGCGAATGACAATGCTGGATTCATTTTTTAGTAGAGTTCTTTCCCAGACTACTTCAAAGAGAAGATTAATTGTATTTAATATATTTTTTGTGATTATTCCAATCATTGTGGTGGATGGGCTTGTTATATCTGGTTTTTATCGTTCTGCAAAAACGGCTAGAGAACATACTATGGAAAATCAGGCCAATGCCATTAGCTACACCTTTGAAAATCAGATAGATCAGGCTGTGAAACTGGGAAATGCTTTGTATTGCAGTTTGTATGTTGAGCGATTTCTAAATACGAAATTTGATTCCAATCTCGATTATTATAATGCGTATAACGGTTTTTTTGACGATACTCTTCTGAAGCTGGTAGAAGGCCAGTCAGGGCTCAAGTTCTCGATTTATCTGGACAATGATACGGTTACGAGTGGTGGTGAATTTCAACGACTAGACCGGGCATATGGAACGGATTGGTATACCTATGTGCAGGAATCCGGGTTGAATAAAGGATTGTATTTTGGAAGAAGAAAGACCGCTGATGGACAGACACAAAAGACAATCTATTATTTTCAACGACTGAATTATTATAACAATGCTTCCAACAATATGCTGATTGTAATCGTTGATTATGGGAGAGTCTCAGATAGTATCGCAAATTTGAATTTTGAGAATAAGGCATTCATTTGTGATAATACAAGAGTCCTTCTTTCTAATGCGAAATACAGCAATATAAACAACGACTATGAGCTGAAGGCAAATCACAAGAATATAGCGTATTCGCAGAAATTTAAAATATATAATCAATATCTTACAATTGAGGTGGAAGGTGGAAGCGATTCTCTTATCAAGTGCTTAAAGACCAGGTGGTATCAGATACTGCTTCTTGTTCTTGTGAATCTGATGCTTCCGGTCTATGTAGGGGATATTATAAACACAGCATATCAGAATAAACTGAAAGAACATGAAACGGTTGTAGCAAGGAAAAATGCGGAGCTTTTGGCACTTCACAGTCAAATTAATCCACATTTTTTGTTTAATGCGCTTGAAAGTATACGTATGCATTCTCTTTTGAAGAAAGAAACTGAAACGGCAAAAATGGTAGAACATTTGGCAAAACTTCAGCGACAGTATACAGAGTGGAATGAAGATAACGTAACGATCGAGAAAGAAATAGAATTCGTAAAGGCATATCTCGAACTTCAGAAGTATCGATTTGGCGATCGACTTTCGTTTGATATTACAGTTGAACCGGAGTGCTTGAAATTGCTGATTCCAAAGCTTACTATAGTAACGTTTGTTGAAAACGCCTGTATACACGGTATTGAGAGCAAAATTACTCCGGGCTGGATCTTTGTGAGAATATCTTCGGATGATTCGACCATGACCCTTGAAATCGAAGATACGGGAAACGGCATGGAGGAAGAAGAAAGAGAACATTTGCTGCGGAAAATGCGCTTTGCAAATATTGAAATGCTGAAGGAAAAAGGGCGTGTTGGAATTGTAAATGCGTGCCTCAGGTTGAAGATGATGTCAGAGGATGAGGTATTTTTTGACCTGGATTCAGAATTAGGTACCGGCACACTTGTGCAGATTGTGGTACCGATTAATTATCTAAAGGACAGTTTTTGATGCTAGAAGTTTTATTGGTTGATGATGAGCCGTTTATTTTACAAGGCTTGCAGCTTTTGATTGATTGGGAAAAGGAAGGATATCATATTACCACTGCCTCCAATGGCAAAGAAGCATATACCTATATTTCTTCCCATACAGTTGATTTGATTATTTCAGATATCAAGATGCCGGTGATGTCCGGTATTGAATTACTGAAACGTATAAGAACGGAATTAAGGCAGGATACATATTTTGTCATTCTTAGCGGATATGCGGAGTTTGGCTATGCCCAGGAGGCGTTGCGCTTTAACTGTACGGACTACATTTTGAAACCGGTTGAGAGCGAGCAGCTTCTGGAAATTCTCAGAAAAGTTTCTGCCATGAATGATGCAAAAACATCCCGTACGCAGGAGGACATAAAAAAGGAAAAGGCGTATATGGAACGCACGCTTATGCGTCTCTTTAGTGGAAAGTACGATGACAATGACTTGCAGTATATTTCTGAAAAGACAGATGCAGATGAAGGGAAGTGCTATGTGGAGATTCAGCTGGATGAGCAGAATTCAGCGGAGGAGACTTCGGATGATGATAAAAAAGCAATGCTGGCAAAGATATATGCCATTGCGACGGAGTATCTTAAGGAAGATTCGATCTTTTGTATACGTGATATTTCCGATAGTGAGCAGGTCTATGATATAGGCTTTATTTACAGTGAAAGTATGGGTCGTCGTCTTCATTTCACTATGAAGGAATATCTGATCAATTTTTTGAAATATTTACAAAACAATACGGATTATTCTATTACGGTGCTTGTCGGGAAAACGGTGACGGGTATCAGAAATATCTCCAAGTCATACGGCACAGCCAATATGCTCCATTCTCTTCAGGGATTTCGCGAAAAGAAGAATATCTATTTTTACGAAGAGGAGTATAAGGTAAGTGAAACGGGCCTTATAATTTGCAAAAAGCAGTTGGATTCTCTTATTGCGGCGATTGAACAAGGGGAACATATAGGAATACGAAAATGTGTAGATGAGTTTTATGAGGAAATGCAGAAGACCGGCATTACCGGATCCACGATGAATCTGAATATAAATTATCTTTTGTTCCAGCTTATTCATCTTGCCAGTGAACTTGACAGTGAGGTAAATCAAGAAGAAATTCTTCGTATTATTTCGGAAACCACTTCAGAGGAGGGGATAAGCCGAGGAGGAAAAGCGCATCTTTGCCGTATGGCATATGCATATGGAGAATATCTTTCACAGCTTCGAAAAAATGTATCACGGGGATTGCTTGGTGATATTGAGGGGGAAATTAAAAAGAATTATGCATCGAATCTTACGCTCAAGGATCTTAGCGAGAAGTATTATGTCAATTCGGCTTATTTAGGACAGCTGTTCAGAAGGAAGTATGGATGTTCTTTCAAAGACTGTCTTAATAAAAAACGTATTGAAGAGGCGGCCCGCCTTTTGCGTAAAACCGATATGAAAATATATGAAGTGGCTGAATCGGTTGGGTATAAAGATGCCGATTATTTTGTGAATAAGTTTATTGAGGCAATGGGCTGTACACCAACAAAATATAAGAAAAATTACTGAAAAAAGAGGGGGGGAGAAATAATAAATTTTCTCCCCCCTTTATCTATACTTTATCCGATGTATTACTTTTGAATCTGACATAGAATAGTATCATAGCAAAGGGACTTCGGGATAAAGTCTCAAGAAAATACAGGAGGGTGATGTATGAAAAAGGAAATTGTAAGCGCTGCTCTTTGCGCTGCAATGTTCTCAAGTGTGCTTGCGGGTTGTGGAAAGCAGGCGACAACTAGCGGCGGAACAGTAAACGGAGATGGAGTCAAAGAATTTACGGCATTTTTCGCAGTACCTGGTTCAGAAATCAATGATGATAATGAAATTCAGAAAATCATTGCAGAAAAAACCGGATGTAAAGTCAAGGAGACTTGGCTTACAGGGCAAACGGCGGAGGAAGCGGTTGGTACACTCATTGCCGGAGGCGAGTATCCGGATTTTGTAGATGGCGGAAATGCTTCAATTCAGTTGTATGAGGCTGGCGCACTTGTGGCACTGGATGATTACATCGATAAGTATCCGAATATCAAGGAGTTTTTTACAGATCAGGAATGGGATGCACTTCGTCAGAGCGACGGACATATTTATTGGATTCCACAGTTCTCTAATATCTATGGCAAAGAGCGGGCCTGTACACATAATGATGAGGCATTCTGGATTCAGGCAAGAGTCCTTGAGTGGGCCGGCTATCCAAAGATTGAAACCATGGATGAATACTTTGATCTGATTGAAAAGTATTATAAGGCAAATCCGACGATGGATGATGGAACAAAGAACATTCCATATACCATTCTTTGTGATGATTGGCGATATTTCTGTTTGGAGAATGCTCCAGAGTTTCTTGATGGTTATCCAAATGATGGTTCCGTTATTGTAGATCCAGATACGCATACGGTTATCGATTACAATACAACAGACACCGCAGTTAAATACTTCAAAAAACTGAACGAGGAATATAAGAAGGGTATCGTTGATCCGGAATCCTTTACACAGACATATGATGAATATATTGCCAAGCTTTCTACAGGCCGTGTATTGGGAATGATTGATCAGTGGTGGGATTTTGCATATACGGCAGAGGATGCACTTAAAGCGGCAGGCCTTGATGAGAAAGGCTGTCAGTATGTTCCGCTTCCAATCACAATTGATAAGGGCATGAAAAACCAGTGGCATAATTCTGGTGGAGTTTTGAATGTTTCGTCTGGGCTTGCCGTTACAACGTCATGTAAGGATGTAGATGCAGCACTTAAGTTTGTGAATGACCTTCTTGGCCAGGAAATTCATGATTTACGATTCTGGGGTGTCGAAGGAAAAGATTACCTGGTAGATAATAATGGATTGTATTATAGAACGGCAGAAATGAGAAAACAGGCGGCAGATACAGCTTATAAGGCTTCTCATAAGTGCACATATTCATACTTCCCACAGTACCTGGGCACAAGCCGTGACGGGAAGAATGCAATGAAGTCCGATGGACAGGAACAGGAGTTTTTTGACGGACTTTCAGAGCCGATCAAGAAATGCTTCAATGCATATGGAGCAAAGACATATGTTGAAATGCTTGGGACTTCTCCTGCACCGGGTCCTTGGTATCCAATGTATACATACTCAAGTACATTAACGACATCAACTCCGGGCGGAACGGCTTGGGCAAAGATGGCCGAGGTAAAGCATCAATATCTTCCAAAGGTCGTTATGGCAGATAATTTTGATGAAGGCTGGAAAGAGTATATGAAGGTATACAATGAATGTAAGCCGCAGGATTTTATTTCTGAGATGCAGACGGAATTAGACAGAAGATTAGCAGAAGCGGCAAAGTACGAAAAAAAATAAGCAATGCCAGATTGATTTAATGGTAGAGTAAACCCCTAGAGGGCACTATATCAAAGGGTGCCCTCTATTTTTTTACCTTAACTTGGGTGAAAAAGCCAAAAATAGGAGGTAATTATGACGAAAAGGTCATTAAGTATGGTTGATTTCAAACGTCAAAGAGTTCTTATTATCTGGGCAGCAGCATTTGTGATTTACGGAATTATATTTCACTATATACCACTTGTCGGCTGGCTTATGGCTTTCCAGAATTACAAACCGGTAACAGGACTGCTGCATTCACAGTTTATTGGATTAGCGAAGTTTAAATATCTATTCTCTGACATAACGTTCCTTCGGGTTATCAGAAACACCTTGGCAATGGGTGTAATCAACCTGATTGCAACATTTATCATGGCAATTCTTTTTGCAATTCTTTTGAATGAACTTTCTTTTCGCGCAGGCAAGAAGGCGGTTCAGACTATTTCATATTTACCGCACTTTCTTTCATGGATTATCGTTACAGGTATTCTTCATGATACACTTTCCGGAACAGGTATTGTGAATACACTTTTACTGCGTTTTGGATTTATTGACCAGGCAATCAATTTTTTTGCACACGAAAAATACTTTTGGCCGATTGTAGCTTTTGCCAATGTGTGGAAGGAAACCGGCTGGAATGCAATCATATATTTAGCTGCAATTACATCCATTGATCCGTCACTTTATGAAGCGGCTGCCATTGACGGTGCGGGCAGATGGGCAAAAATAAAATACGTAACATTACCGGGAATCAAACCTACAATTATGATTCTTTTACTGATGAACGTTGGTAATGTTCTTAATGCCGGCTTTGAAATCCAGTATTTACTCGGTAATGGATTGGTACAGAATGTATCACAGACTATAGATATCTATGTTTTGAAATGGGGCATCAGCCAAGGGGATTATTCGATTGGTACGGCAGCCGGTATTTTCAAGAGCGTCGTTTCTATCATCCTCATTGTAATATTTAACAATATTGCAAAGAAGCATGGTGAAGAAAGACTATTCTAGGAGGTGCAAAAATGGATCAGACTATAGTTGTTAAAAAAACGGC
>ONLM01000102.1 GCA_900318695.1 uncultured Eubacteriales bacterium
CGGAATCATATTGTATTGATTGGTAACCGCCGTAATCTGCTGCGGCATGACCGGTGTTTCGTCCTGTACAATAGGAATCGCTGCATAGGCGGTAATCGATTCACAAACAAAAAGAGCCATCGCTATAGGAACCGCCAGAATTGATTGTTTAAATACTTTGCGCATAACGCCTCCTTACATACGATTTATTGTATCGCAACTATGCATCTTAAATCCTGTCCATTCCTTTACAAAATCAGAAACAATTTGAATCGTTCCACCGGAATACCGCTATGATCTGAAGCATAAAACTATATTATATATATCGTCATGGATATCCTTTCCTATTCGGTGAAATGTAAAATATGCTATAATGTTGCTTCCAAGGACACTTTTTGTCCTTGCTGAATTTCCGGTTTATGATATGGCCCGGTTCAAAATATGGGAACAGCCGAGGAAAGAGAAGATTATGTCACGCTATACTACAAAAGTTTCTTATTATGATGATTTCCACTGCATCGGAGGAGAATGCTCCTTTACCTGCTGTAAAGAATGGAAGATTTCCGTGGATGAGGATACCCGAAAAACATGGATGCACAAGAAAATCCCTGCCGGAACACCGGCCGATTGTCTGCCAAAACATGTTTCTCCATCCGCACCGCTTCATTCTCTTTTAACCAGTCTTGACGGGCAGACCATCATCGAACTCAATGATGCGATGTGTTGTCCTATGCTGAATCAAGACAAGCTTTGCCGCGTCGTCCTAAGCTATGGCGAAGGCTGTCTTTCCGAAACCTGTCATATTTTCCCTCGTGAAATCCACCATTTTAAAGACCGTACGGAATATGCTTTGGTTTCCTGTTGTCCGGCCGTCATCGACTTCTGGCATAACGCTTCCTCCGTTCATTTCATCGGCGATGCACCGGATCCGGAAGAGGAAGACGCCGAGCTCCGCGCACTTCGTGATCTGTGTCTTTCCGTTTTTTCCTCTGGAAAATACGAAAATGCAATACTTCTTCAAACGGCTTTCTATATCCTTCATGATATTCACGACAGAAAAAATGCTGCCGCAGCTCCTTCGATTTCCGACTATAAAGATGCCGCATTTCTCCAAAAACTTCAGGACACTTTGGCAAATCTTCCGGAATCGCCCCTGGACTCTTTGATCGAACAAAATGAACTTTTTCTCGATATTACAGAAAACTACCGGGCCGAGCATCGATATCATACATATCTGGATCCGTTATGCAAAGAAGCGGAGAGCCTGACAGAAAAAGCCCCGGAGCTGCCGGAGCTCGGGGCTTTTCGTAAAATCATATCGCCTTATACAACGTTACTTCGAAATTATCTGATTGCAGAAGGATTCACCAGTCTCCTGATACCGGATACCGAATTTCAGGATATGCTCATGATGCTTCAATGGATGGCAATCGAATACGCCATGATTCACCATGCAGTTTATCTTTGGTGGCGCATTCAGGGAAAGCCTTCGGAAATCCGCTATGAAGACGTACGAGACAGAATGGTTCTTATGTCCCGCATAACCGGTTACGATCAGGCAGATATTGAGGACTATCTCTGTGAATGTTTCGAGGATCCTGTCTGGGATTTTGGCTATTTCCAGCTTCTATGCGGCAATCTGTGACCATACCGGTCAATTCGTTTTATAACGTTTGCCCACAACTACACCATTTGACGTGGTGGTTCCTGCTGCCGTCTTTTCGTTATTCGCATTTGCGAGCTGCGCGGCCTTCGCTTCATTTCTGCCCATTGATGGATTCCAACTGCCGTTTCCGGTAACATAGTATCCATCCGGTGTCCAGGTATCCGAAAGCATCGCTCCATCCGATCCGAGATAGTACCAGGCATTGTTGACTGTGATCCAGCCGGTCTTCATATAACCATACTGATTAAAGAAATACCATTTTCCGCCGATCTGCTGCCAGTTATTGACCGTATAACTCCGGTCTGGATTGCAATACCACCATCCGTTCTGATCTTTCAGCCATGCCCCGTTTCCCGTAGATGTCGGTGAATTGGAAGCAGCAGTACCGGATGAGGTAGTACCGGAAGCCGAAGAACGAATTTCCGAAGCCTCGCTCTCTGTAACGGTGATTTTGCCGGATTTCTCATAACTTCCCTTCGAATCCGAGCCATTATTCGCACGTACTGAAAAATAATACGAACCGGATTCTGTGAAATACGACCGGAAATCATAATACTTATTCTTGGTGCTTACTGATTTCACCTGTGTTCCGTTTCTATAAAAATGAATATCATAGGACTTTGCATTTCCCGTCCAGCTGGCACGTCCGGTAGTCTTGGAAAGAGTCGGATTTTTTATGGTCGTGGAATACGAAGAAGAGGAGCTGCTTGTTCCGGAAACATCAATTTTTACCGTAAGTATGGAAGAGGACCGCGAAACGCTCGTAACCTTATACTTACTTGGCGAAACTGAAATGCTGCTCTTCGATATGGAAGAATACCAGCTGTTTCCGTCATCTGCCTCCAGCTTAACCGTAAGAATCTTTCCGTTAAGATCATAGCTTTCCACATCATAATTCAGAGTAGAAGTGGCTGTAACAACATAGTCCTCATCCTCCTCTGTGATTTTCAAAGAGGCTTTTTTCAAAGTTTCTGCGTATGCGGCCATAGACATACAGCTGCTCAAAACCAACATCAAAACTGTTTTACAAAATAGCTTTTTTTTATTCATTCTATCCTCCTGTGCGATACGGGCAACTTTCCTTTTCACAGAGTCCACCCCACTTTGGCCCGGATCACTCGTTTTCATTTTCATACTAGCATATCCGGCTGCGAAATGTGATTTCAAAAAGCCAACAGAAAAATTACGATTTCTAACATAAACATCGGCGGAACAGTTTACATCTAAAGAGCTCACATTATATAATTCAACTAACAAAGAAATAAATATTCGTTTTTTTATTTTTTTCGGAGGAAAACATGCATTATATATTGGATTTAAGCGATGTAACAGAACATGACGAGCTCTTTGACGCCCTTGTTGAACAACTTCCTTTACCTGCACATATGGGCAGCAGCATGAGTGCCCTTTATGATGCATTATCCAATGTTGCAGACGGCTGGATACTCACCATTAAGAACTATCACGATTTCGCAGAATACGATTCCAAATGCTTTAAAAAATTCCGTCATACGATCATGGAAGTGGCCGTAGATCTTCCGGACTTTGAAGTCCGATTCGATGGCGCGGAAGAGGATGGTGAGGTTGAGGAAGAAATCGATTACTCGGCCAATCGTGACACCTACAACGCACCGGATGACAACTACAGCGACAGTGACGGTTACGACAGCATGAGTGACGGCTACGATCATGGTCTCGAGCATTACGATGACTAACAATACGTGCAATCTGTCCTAATGTGAACCGCAAAAGTATTTGCCAGTCACTTGTGATGCAGGACACAAAAACGTGGGGAGGTGGAGCATGCCGGACATACGAAACGGACGAAAAAAAAATATAAGCGGGCAGGGGCTCGGTGTTCATAAAAGAGGCGATGGACTGCATCTCGGCGGCCCGGTAGGTGCCGGCCGCAATGGCTTTCAGGGGAACTATGGCGGCCGTGAACCCGGAAGCGGACATTCCGGAAGCAGCGGCAGAAGTCCGTTCCGAATCATTCTGATTCTGATCCTACTGTTTTTAGGCGGAGGCAGTGGACTGACCACCTATATTCTAAACGACGCGTCTCCCGCGTCAGAACAGACTTCCTCCGGTATTTCCGCCAACACAACACAGAGCGACAATTCTTCCGTATCCTCTGCTCCTTCCACATCACAAAATCCCAGCGATCTCGATATTCTTTCCATGTTCTTCGGGAACTCTGTCTCCACGGCACAGGCCGTCACCGGAAGTTCTCACGGCTGGACCGATCCAAATGCGCCGAACCGTCCTCTGAATACTTCCGTCGCCGACGGCACCCGTGAAAAATTCACCAAAATCAAAGATACGGATTCCAATCAGGTCACACTCATGGTCTATATGTGCGGCGCCGATCTGGAATCCAGAAACGGAATGGCCACTGCGGATCTTTCGGAAATGGCTGCTGCCGCACTTTCGGATCACGTGAATGTTCTTGTCTACACCGGCGGTGCAAAGCGCTGGCGGAATCAGGTCGTAAGTTCCGATTATAATCAGATCTATACTTTCCGCGATGGCAAGCTTTTGAAGCTTTTGGGCAATGACGGAAAACATAGAATGACCGATCCGGGTACATTGACCAATTTTATAAACTACAGTGCAACGCATTTTCCGGCCAATCGCTATGCTCTTATTTTCTGGGATCATGGCGGCGGTTCTGCCACCGGTTTTGGATACGATGAAAAATATGCCGATGGGGATACCATGGATCTTTTGGAAATTCGGAAAGCCATCCACGACAGCGGCTTGAAATTTGATTTCATTGGCTTTGATGCCTGCCTCATGGCAACCGCCGAGAATGCGCTGGCTCTTTCGGATTCCGCAGACTATCTGATTGCATCAGAAGAAACCGAACCCGGTACCGGCTGGTACTACACCGACTGGCTCACTACCTTAAGCAAGGATCCCGCCATGCCGACCATACAACTAGGGCAGAAGATCATCGACGATTACATTCGTGTCAGCAGAGAACGTGCTCCCGGCCAGAAGACGACCTTGTCTCTGATAGATCTTGCTGAAATCCAACACACCCTTCCGGCCCATTTTTCCAGTTTCAGCAAAGAAGTATCCGACGCACTTTCCGGCAGCCAATACAGTACGATTTCCAGAGCCCGAAACAGTAGTCGGGAATTCGCACAATCCTCGCACATTGATCAGGTCGACCTTGTGGATCTGGCAAACCATCTTCAGATGCCGCATAGTAAGGATGTAACCGACGCCATACAAAATGCGGTAAAATACAACCGGACCGGCAGTGCGGTTTCGAATGCTTACGGACTGTCAATCTATTTTCCTTATGCACGGTTGAATCGGGTTGATCATATGGTCAATACCTATCAGCAGCTTGGATTGGACAACGATTACACAAAAGCGATTCAAAAATTCGCCACCGTTACCGCTGCAGGTCAGGCTGTCGGAAGTCATTACGGCAGTTCTTCCAGTGCGCAATCCGCATTTTCGGCAAATACGGGTAACACAGATCTCAGTTCCGTACTCCTTGAACAGATTCTCGGAGAACTGCTTCGCGGACATCCTGCAGACGTTCCGAATCTGGCAAACGGGCAGGCAGCTTTCCTTACAGAATCCGGAATGACTGCAGAAAATCTCCGTGCTTCGCTGGATGGACAGCTTATTGATCCGACACATTTTAATTTTATTGAGAAAAACGGAAAACATCTTCTTCACCTTAGTGAAGAAGAGTGGTCAAAAATCCGACGCCTTGAAATGAGCCTTTTTTATGACGACGGGCAGGGGCATATTGACCTTGGACGGGACACCGGTTACCGTTTTACCGAAGAGGGCGATCTGATCGGCGATTTTGACGGAACATGGATTTCTCTTAACGACCAACCGGTAATGTATATTCATCTGGATACCCAATACGATGAAGAGGGGAACTGGCTCATGGAATCCGGTCGGATTCCGTGTATGATCAACGGCGTCCGTTCCGATCTCATCATTGTATTCGACAAAGATCATCCGGACGGAAGCATTGCGGGAATCCGAACAGACTATGTCAACGGTGAAACCGATACTTTAGCCAAAACCATGACTCATCTTCAGGCCGGTGACAAAATTGATTTTCTCTGTGATTATTACCTCTATAACGGACACTTTGAAAACAATTTTTATCTGGGAAGACAAATGGTTGTTTCCGACCCGGACAATATGAAAATCACAAATACCGATGTAGGAAATTCTGTTAATGTTGCCTATGTTTTTACGGATCTTTATGGCAATACCTACTGGACCAAAGCGTTGAGCGGCTGATCCGGGTAGGCCAAGAGCAAGGTAACACATAAACCCTATCGTACTTCCAATGCAACATAATAAAAGCGACGGATAAAGCAAATGCGCCTTATCCGTCGCTTATTTCTTTTATATTACCAGGGATGCTTCTTGAGCGTCTTCCTTTCTGCCCTTCAACACATCAGCCGGCTTTCAAATTCCGGAACCGGAACCGGACGGGAAAAATAGAAGCCCTGAAACAGATCACAGCCATTATCCGAAAGATACGCCGCCTGTTCTTTTGTTTCCACTCCTTCCGAAATAACAAACATATGAAGACGCTTCGCCATTTCGATCACAGAATCAATAATGACACGGGAACGAACGACGTTGGTATTGTTTTCTTCCTGCAGAAACCCCATATCCAGCTTTAGAACATCGGCATGAATGTCTTTCAACAGATTTAAGGACGAATAGCCTGACCCAAAATCGTCGATCTCAATCATAAAACCGTAGTGGTGCAGTTCATTCACAAGAGAAATATATCGCTCCGGTGTTTTCATAAAACTGGTTTCGGTAATCTCAACATTCAGTTTCCCCGGAGAAATCTGATATTTCTCCACGAGAGCCAGCAAAGTATGCACAACATCAAGATACTCAATATCCATAGGCGATACATTTACAGAAATATGCAGATCCTTTTTATCCGTGTCCTGCCAGAATCGAAGCTGCTGCGCTGCAAGCTCCCACATATACTGGTCCAGCTGCCATATGCGCCCGTTGTGCTCCAGCACATCAACAAACTGCTCCGGATAGATGATCTGTCCTTTGCGGTCCCGATAGCGTGCCAATGCCTCGGCGCCGGTAATATTTCCGTCACAGTCGACCTGCGGCTGAAGGTACATCAAAACACGACCGTTTTTTACCGCATCATTGAATTCACGAATCAGCTCCCTGTGACGTATTTTTCTCTGAATTGCCTTCACTATAGATAATTTCTTCAGCTTCATACAATCGAATATCCTTCCTAACCGATCTTTTTTGATTTCTCATTTCAATCACTATGGATATCCCGACAGAACGCTTGTTCAGGATATTACCTACAGAAAAATTGTACCATAAAAACCCGTGTGCCGGATAGAATTGTATTCATCGGAAATCAAATTTGCCTATATTACAATTAAATAACCTTCTAGGCTTCTTCAATTTTTTTCCGCATATAGTTCAGCACCCGTTTTTTATCGCAACTCCATAACGGTGCGATAAGAAGTGACTTTGGGCCGTCCCCGGTGATTCGATGGACCACCGTTTCCGGCGGCAGAAGCTTCAAGCACCGGATGACCAGATCCGTGTATTCTTCCAGTTCAAAGACATGAAACGGTTTC
>ONLM01000159.1 GCA_900318695.1 uncultured Eubacteriales bacterium
GCTGGGGCAAGCACCCCGAAAGAAATTATTGAGGAGGTTCTAACTTATGTCAGAAATGAGTTTTGAACAAATGCTTGATGCATCATTAAAATCTATTCATGCAGGGGAGATTGTCACTGGTAAAGTAATCAGTGTTAAGGCCGATGAAATCGCTCTTAATATTGGCTACAAGTCTGATGGTATCATGACCAGAAGCGATTACAGCTCTGACAATACACTGGATCTTACAACCGTTGTTAACGTTGGCGACGAGATCGAGTGCAAGGTTAAGAAGGTAAACGATGGCGAGGGCCAGGTTGTTCTTTCTCACAGAGAGGCTATTGCAAGCAAGGCTTCTGAGGAGCTCAAGAAGGCTTTCGAAGAAAATACAGTTCTCACTGGTAAGGTTGTTCAGGTAGTTAAGGGCGGTCTTAACGTTGAGGTTGATGGTGCTCGTGTATTCATTCCTGCATCACTTGTTTCCGATACATTTGAGAGAGATCTTACAAAGTATCAGGGACAGGACGTTCAGTTCGTAATCACAGAGTTCAACCCACAGAAGAGAAGAATTATCGGTGACAGAAAGCAGCTTATGGCTGCAACAAAGAAAGAGCAGCACGACAAGCTTTTCAGCGAGCTTAATGTTGGTGATGTTCGTACAGGTGTTGTTAAGAATCTTACAGACTTTGGTGCATTCATCGATCTCGGTGGTGCAGACGGTCTTCTCCACATCTCAGAGATGAGCTGGGGCAGAATCGAGAATCCTAAGAAGCTTTTCAAGCCAGGTCAGGAAGTTACTGTACTCGTTAAGGAAGTTAGCGGTGAGAGAATTGCTCTTACACGTAAGTTCCCGGATGAGAATCCTTGGAAGGATGCAGAGACCAAGTTCGCTGTTGGTACAGTTGTTTCCGGCAAGGTTGCTCGTATGACTGATTTCGGTGCATTTGTAGAGCTTGAGAAGGGTATCGACGCACTTCTTCATGTTTCTCAGATTTCAAGAGAGCATGTAAACAAGCCATCTGATGTACTTGAGGCAGGTATGCAGATCGAGGCTAAGATCGTTGATCTCGACGTAGAGAATCACAAGATTTCTCTTTCTATGAAGGCTCTTCTTCCGGATGCTGACAAGAAGGAAGACGGCGATGTTGCTGACGTTGATATCGAGGCTGTAGGCATGGCCGAGGCAGCTAAGGTTGATGACGCTGAGTAATATTTATTAAATTAATATACCGGGCAGGGAAGCATTTCCTGCCCGGTTTTTTCGTAAAAGGAATATCTTATGGGATTAGAAATCGAACGCAAATTCTTAGTTTCCAAATTACCGGAAAATCTCGAGCAATATCCGGTACGAATCATTGAACAGGCCTACTTAAACTTCACTCCTGCCGTTCGTATCCGCCATGATCAGAGCAAAGATCTGGAGAAATACGAACTCACTTATAAGGGGAAGGGTCTTCTCAGCCACACCGAATATAATATGCCTTTGGACTCATCATCCTATTTGCATCTTTTAGAAAAGCACGACGGTCTGATCATTCGCAAAAAGCGCTACATGATTCCTGTCGGAAACTATACCGCCGAATTAGATCTTTTTGAAGGTGATCTGGACGGCATCGTTTTAGCAGAAGTAGAATTCCCGAACGTACAGGAGGCAAATTCCTTTATCCCTCCATCCTGGTTTGCAAAGGATGTGACAGAATCCGGCCAGTACAGCAATGCGCGCATGGCCCGGGGGCTTCTTCCTGCAGATTGAATTTCAAATACCTGAACGGAAATTCTTGCGAATCCCGCAACTTGGTGTTATACTCACATCTCGGGTGTGTGTACATGCGGGGAAAGTGCGCATTTTCCTGGATGTATTTCATCAAAATATATAAACAACTGTTATTTGGAGGTACTCTTTCATGAGCGTTAAAGTAGAAAATCTCGAAAAGTCTATGGCAAAAATCACTGTAGAAGTTGATTCTGCAGAGTTTGACAAGGCTATTGATTCTGCATATAAAAAGAACAAGGGCAGATTCAGTCTTCCTGGTTTCCGTAAGGGACATGCACCTAAGCAGATGATCGAAAAGATGTATGGTCCTCAGGTTTTCTTTGAGGAAGCTCTTAACATCATCCTCGACAAGACATATCCTGATGCGGTTAAGGAGTCAAAGCTCGATGTTGTCAGCCGTCCTGAGATCGGTGTTGATCAGATCGGTGCTGGCAAAAACCTGATCTACACAGCAACTGTTGCTGTAAGACCAGAGGTTAAGCTTGGCGAGTATAAGGGCGTTACTGTAGAGAAGGCTGACACAACTGTTTCTGCCAAGGAAGTAACAGCCCGTCTCAACCAGGAACTTCAGAAGAATGCTCGTGTTGTTGAAGTTGAGCGTGCAATCAAGAAGGACGATATCGCAACCATCGATTTCGTAGGTTCTGTTGACGGTAAGGAATTCGAAGGCGGCAAGGGCGAGGATTATCCTCTTACCATCGGTTCCGGTACTTTCATCCCTGGCTTTGAAGATCAGCTCATCGGTCACAAGGCTGGCGAAGAAGTAGATGTTAATGTAACATTCCCTACAGAATATGGTGCCAAGGATCTTGCCGGCAAGGCAGCTCTTTTCAAGACAACCATCAAGGCTGTTAAGGAAAAGCAGGTTCCTAAGGCAGACGACGAGTTCGCATCTGAGGTTTCTGAGTTCGATACCTTAGACGAGTATAAGAAGGATCTTAAGAAGCAGCTTAAGGAAGAAAAAGAGAAGCAGGCTACTGCTGCAAATGAAAATGCTGTAATTGAGAAGGTTGTTGAGAATGCAGAGGTTGAACTTCCAGCACCTATGGTTGAGTCTCAGCTTGACAACATGCTCTATGACTATCAGATGAGACTTCAGCAGCAGGGCATTCCTTTCGATCAGTATTTAAAGATCACAGGCCAGACTGTAGAGCAGCTCAAGGAGCAGATGAAGCCACAGGCTGAGAAGAACTTAAAGACATCTCTTGTTATCGAGGCTGTTAAGACTGCCGAGAACATCACTGTAGAAGAAGAGCGTGTAGATGAAGAGTTCCAGAAGATTGCTGATCAGTACAAGATGAAGCTTGAGGATCTCATGAAGACTGTTTCTGCTGCACAGCGTGCTGACATGAAGAAGCAGGTTGAGTTCCAGGAGACCATCGATCTTCTTGTTTCTGAGGCTAAGCTTGTTAAGCCGGAGAAGAAGGCTGCAAAGAAGGCAGAAGAAGAGAAGGCTTAATTTCTGCGTAGACTTTATATAAGCAAAATAAAGTTGTGAACAATACTAGTTCGACTTAATATTGAAGCGGTGCAGTTTCTGCATCGCTTCGATTTTTGTACAGCAATATGCGATTTTTCGCACAGTAAATAATATAAGAGACCGACTTTGGAAGTCTCTGATTTTGCTTTTTATAGGAGATCAATTATATGAATTTTTCACCGCGCGATATTACAACCATCCCTTATGTCATTCAGTCCACTTCCCGAGGAGAGCGTTCTTATGACATTTTTTCAAGACTGTTAAATGAACGTATTGTATTCCTCGGCGATGAAGTCAATCACGACACCGCTTCTTTAGTTGTAGCACAGCTTCTGTTCCTTGAATCAGAAGATCCGGACAAGGATATCAATCTTTACATCAACAGCCCGGGAGGTGTCATCACCGACGGTATGGCCATTTACGATACCATGCAGTACATCAAATGCGACGTATCAACCATCTGTGTCGGCATGGCCGCTTCTATGGGTGCATTCCTCTTAGCCGGTGGAACCAAGGGCAAGAGAATGATTCTTCCGAACGCCGAAGTAATGATTCATCAGCCATCCGGCGGTGCACAGGGTCAGGCAACCGAAATCCAGATCACTGCTGACTGGATTTTAAGAACCAAGAAGCACATGGCCGAGATTTTGGCTGCAAACTGCGGACAGACTGTTGAAAAAGTCATGGAAGATACCGAACGTGATCATTGGCTGACCGCACAGCAGGCTTTGGAATACGGTATCGTTGACCACATTTTTAAGTCCCGTGATGAAGGTGTTGAAAGCAAGTAATTGTTTTCACGTTTTTTAACAAGGAATAAGGAATAAATTATGCCAATGAAACCTGAAGATAAGATCAGATGTTCCTTCTGCAACAAATCTGCAAAACAGGTACATAAACTGATCGCTGGTCTGAATAATACTTACATTTGTGACGAATGTGTTGATCTTTGTCAGGAGATTCTTGATGAAGAAAATGGTTATACTGAAACAAAAGCCGACGTTTCCGATATTCATTTATTGAAGCCAAGAGAGATCAAGGACTTCTTGGATGAATACGTAATCGGACAGGATACAGCCAAAAAAGTTCTTTCTGTAGCTGTATACAACCATTACAAGAGAATCACATCCAAAATCAAGGATATTGACGTTCAGAAGTCCAATATTCTCATGATAGGTCCAACCGGTACCGGTAAGACCTATCTGGCACAGACTCTGGCCAAGATTCTTGGTGTCCCGTTCGCCATTGCTGACGCAACCGCTCTTACGGAAGCCGGTTATGTCGGTGAAGATGTAGAGAACATCCTTCTCAAACTGATTCAGGCTGCTGATTATGATATCAAGCGTGCCGAAATCGGTATTATCTACATCGATGAAATTGATAAAATCACAAAAAAATCCGAGAATGTATCCATCACTCGTGATGTATCCGGTGAAGGCGTACAGCAGGCGCTGCTGAAGATTCTCGAAGGCACCGTAGCCTCGGTACCACCACAGGGCGGCCGTAAGCACCCTCAGCAGGAGCTGCTTCAGATCGATACAACAAACATCCTTTTCATTTGCGGCGGTGCATTTGATGGCCTAGAGCACATCATTGAAAAACGTGTTGCTTCCGGCTCTATGGGCTTTGGTGCCGAAATCGTCGAGAAAAACAAAGAAAACTACGACGATGTCCTTCAGCAGGTTCAGCCTGAGGATCTTGTCAAATTCGGTCTGATTCCTGAATTTATCGGTCGCGTTCCTGTTGATGTTGAATTGACCTCTCATGACGTCAATACATTAAAGCAGATCCTTACAACCCCAAAGAATGCCCTTGTAAAGCAATACCAGAAATTGTTTGAAATTGACGGTGTAGATCTGAGCTTTACAGATGATGCCATTACAGCCATCGCCGAAAAGGCAGTGGAACGCAAGACCGGCGCAAGAGGCCTTCGTTCCATCATGGAAGACATGATGATGGATATTATGTATGACATTCCTTCCGACCCTGAAATTTCCGGTGTAGAAATCACACGGGATGTTGTCGAAGGAAAGGGCACTCCTGCGGTAACAAAGCGTGATCCGGCTGAGACCGAAAAAATTTCACCGGCCAGAGCCAAGCGCTTCGATGCCCCTGATAACAAAAACGAATCCGCCTGAGGAGTTTCCATGAAAATTCAGTCCGTTAACTTAGACCTTGTTCTGGGCGTAAAATCCGAATTACCGGAGACGGGCAAGCCGGAATTTGTTATGGCCGGCCGTTCTAATGTCGGAAAATCTTCCTTCATTAATGCCTTTGTAAACCGCAAGGCTTATGCCAGAACAAGTTCCACACCCGGAAAAACCAGAACCATCAATTTCTACAATGTAAATAACGCCTTTTATCTTGTTGACCTTCCTGGATACGGTTATGCTTCTACCGGTCCTGTCGAACAGGAAAAATGGGGCAGAATGATCAACAAGTACCTTGAAACATCAAAGGATATCGAAGAAGTAATTCAGTTCATCGACATCCGTCATGACCCGTCCGCTCAGGATCTGCAAATGTTTGATTACATTGTTCAATGCACAGGATATGAACCGATTCTCATCCTGACTAAAGCAGACAAAATCAAACGTTCTCAGCTCAAGAAGCAGGAAGCCGCCATTCGCAAATGTCTGAATGCGTCAAAGGATTGTGTAATGATTCCTTTCTCCTCCAGTTCCAAGCAGGGACTGGATCAGGTCTACAAACTCATTGAGGACATCTTGAATGCACCGGCAGAAAGCAAAAAGGACGATGCAGCCGCTGACAGCAGTGAAAATGTTCCGGAAACTATGCAGTGATTTTCTTGACTTTGGTTTTTGGAATGCCTATAATCGTTGCTGTACGTTATAAATCTATAGCGCAGAATTCGTTGATGAGGACAGTAGCATAATACTACATCTGCAGAGAGAAGCCGGTTGGTGCGAGGCTTTGATGGATATGATGTGAACACCACCTCGGAGAGATCCTTAATCGGATCCGTTGATTACGTTATAATCTTTTGAGTGGCCGTCTGTTCATATACAGAAGGCAATTTGGGTGGAACCGCGAGTAATCGTCCCATTTCGTTTATACGAAATGGGACTGTTTTATTTCCGGAAAATTCCGGACTGTTTTCCGTCTCCCCAGAGGACAGAAAGCAGAATATTACAAGGAGTAAATCATGACAAAAGAAGAGTACTTAGAGGTATATCGCCATTCTCTTGCACACATTCTTGCAAAAGCCGTAATTGAAATCTACGGTAAGGATGTACAGTATGCAATCGGCCCACAGATTGATGACGGCGCTTATTATGACTTCGTTCTCCCAGAGGGCAAAACCATTGGTGAAAACGACTTTACTGCCATTGAAAACAAAATGCGCGAAATCATCAAGAGAAGAGAAGACTGGACAAGAAAGGAAGTTTCCAAGTCTGAAGCTCTCGATCTGTTCAAGGATCAGAAGTTCAAAACCGAGCTCATTCAGGATCTTCCGGATAACGAAGTCATCACAGTATATTACACCGGCAATGACTATGTGGATCTTTGCCGCGGGCCACACGTTGAAAATTCTCAGGAGCTTATGAGTGCCGCATTCAAGTTGCATTCCTGCTCCATGGCATACTGGCGCGGAGACGAGCATCGTGACAAATTACAGCGTGTATACTTCTATGCATATCCAAGCAAGGACGAGCTGAAAGATCACATCAAGATGATTGAAGAAGCCCGTGAACGCGACCATAAGAAGATCGGCGCACAGCTTGACCTCTTTATGTTTGATGAAACTGCACCAGGCATGCCATACTGGCTTCCACGTGGATGGCAGATGTATCAGGCACTGCTTAAGTATTCCCGCGAGATCCAGAGCAGACATCATTATACCGAAATCGCCGCTCCATTGGTTAATAACAAGAAACTTTGGCTGATTAGCGGTCACTGGGCACATTATCTGAACAACATGTTCATTGTACCTGGTATCGATGGTTTCGTTAAGGCCGATACAAATATCGCGGACGTCATTGAAAATCCTAAGGACGAAAATGCCGCTGCAAAGGTTGCAAAGATTCAGGCCGGTTCTGTTATCTACAACCGTGAAAATCTTGATACCATGGCCGCAAAGCCTATGAACTGCCCGAATGCAATGATGACCTATAAGAGAACAAACCACTCTTATAAGGAGCTCCCGATTCGTTACAGTGAGTACGATGTACTGCACCGTAAGGAGAAATCCGGTCAGATGAACGGTCTCTTCCGTGTTCAGGAATTCCGTCAGGATGATGATCATACTTTCGTAATGGAGTCTCAGATCAAGGACGAAATTGCCGATATCATTTCCATCGCAGATGAGATCTACAAGACTTTTGGTGTTACCTACCGTGCAGAATTGTCTACACGACCGGATGATTTTATGGGTGATATCGAAGTATGGAACCGCGCTGAAGCCGCTCTCAAGGAAATCCTTGATGCAAAATACGGTGAGGGCGGATATGAAATCAACGAGGGTGACGGTGCCTTCTACGGTCCTAAGATCGATCTTCAGATCAAGGATGCTTTAGGCAGAGAATGGCAGTGCGGTACTGTACAGCTTGACTTCCAGCTCCCGCACAACTTCGGCCTGACCTATACCGCAGCCGATGGTTCTGAGCAGATGCCGGTTGTTCTTCACCGTGCAATTTATGGATCTCTTGAGCGTTTTATCGGTATTATCATCGAAAACTTCAAGGGCAACTTCCCATTCTGGCTCAGCCCGTATCAGGTTGCACTTGTTCCGATTCGTGAAGAGCACAATGCTTATGCACGCAAGGTAGAGGAACTTCTCCTCAAGGCCGGTGTTCGTGTAGAAGCAGATTACTCTGATAAGAACATGAAGACAAAAATCAAGGGCTTCAAGAATTACAAGGATCCATATATCCTCGTACTCGGCGACAAGGAAGCAGAGGAAGAGACCGTTTCCATCAATGTTCGTGGTTCCAACAAGCAGATTCAGAATGTTCCTCTGGCAAAATTCATCGAGATCTGCAAGGAGCTCAATGAAAATCACTCCCTTGAGCTGATCGAGTCTGTTGATTAATATTTATTAAAAAACGATTGACACCATCTTATGATTGTGTTAACATAACAAAGTCGTTAATAGACAAAGGAAAGTAGGTATCCACCTCACCTCGGCAGCAAGTGTACTGACCCGGGTTCATATTGAATTTTATACTTCGTGTATTTTCATTATGGTGGATTGGCTTACAATCCACCATATTTTTTATGTCAAATGTCATTTTGAACTGAGAGGAGTTTATGGCTAAGAAAAACGCAGATATCGAAATCAATGAGCAGATCAGAGACAAAGAAGTAAGAGTCATTGGAGAGGATGGCGAGCAGCTTGGCGTCATGTCTTCTAAAGATGCTTACATGATGGCTAAAAATGCAGATCTTGATTTAATCAAGATTGCAGCGAATGCAACCCCACCAGTTGTTAAGATCGCAGACTTCGGTAAATATCGTTATGAGATGATGCGTAAGGAAAAAGAAGCGAAAAGAAACCAGCACGTTACCGAGATCAAAGAGATTCGTATGACTCCGAACATTGACACCAATGATCTCAACACAAAGCTCGGTGCCGCGAGAAAGTTTCTCGAGAAGGGAAACAAGGTTAAAATCGCACTTCGTTTCCGTGGCCGTGAAATGTCTCGTATGAATCAGTCCAAGTACATCCTTGACGAATTTGCCGAGAAGCTGGCAGATATTGCCATCCTCGATAAACCGGCAAAGGTCGAGGGAAGAAATATGGCGATTGTAATAAGCCCAAAAAAGTAATTCACACAGGAGGCTAATATGGCAAAGTTAAAGCTCAAGACAAAGAGAGCCGCTGCAAAGCGTTTCAAGGTAACTGGAACTGGCAAGCTTGTTAGAAACAAGGCCAACAAGTCCCACATACTTACAAAGAAAACAACCAAGCGTAAGAGAGGTCTGAGAAAGGACACTGTCGTTGATCAGACAAACGTTAAGACAATGAAGAAGATTCTTCCATATCTTTAATTTGTAGTCTTTAGAGGAGGAAATTTACAATGAGAATTAAAGGCGGTTTAAACGCTAAGAAGAAGCATAATAGAGTACTCAAGCTGGCTAAGGGCTACAGAGGAGCTCGTTCTAAGCAGTACAGAGTAGCTAAGCAGAGCGTAATGAGAGCTCTTACAGAGTCTTTCAGAGGTCGTAAGGAGAGAAAGAGACAGTTCAGACAGCTCTGGATTGCTCGTATCAATGCAGCTGCAAGAATGAATGGTCTTTCATATTCAAAGCTTATGTTCGGTCTTAAGAGCGCAGGCGTTAACATGAACAGAAAGATGCTTTCTGAAGTTGCCATCGCTGATCCTGAGGGATTTGCAAAGCTTGCTGAGACAGCTAAGGCTAACCTTAAGTAATTTTATTTATACAAAACCGGTTGTGTCTACCACAGCCGGTTTTATTTTTTATCAAAGACTTTGCAATTTTAATCTTGACTATCCATACCGAACATGCTATTATAGACGAGTTCGCGGAGGTGGCGGAACGGCAGACGCGCACGGTTCAGGTCCGTGTGAGCTAACACTCGTGAGGGTTCAAATCCCTTTCTCCGCACGTGGCATCAGACTTTTGTCTGGTGCCTTTTTTCTTGTCCATTTAGGCATAACAAAAAAAGGAGGACAAATTGTCCTCCTTTTTTCTTCCTATCCTTATTTCATTCAGCCGCGCAGTACAAGCCCTAATGCGCCATACGAAATGACCGACATGATCACCGAAGCAAGCAGAATACCGACAATAATGGCCGGGAATGCCTTCTTCCAGTTCATATGAAGCAGACCTGCCGCAAGAGAGCCTGTCCATGCCCCTGTTCCCGGAAGCGGAATGCCTACAAACAGCACCAACCCCCAAAAATCATATTTCTCAATTGCTTTCTTGTTCTTTTCCACCTTCGTTCTAAGCATCAAAGCGATCCCCTTTGTAACAGAAAAGCGCTCCAAAAATTCCACAATATGCGAAATAAACAAAAGCACAAACGGAATCGGCAAAAGATTACCGACAATGCAAATCAGCAGCGCCCTGATATAAGAAACATCCAGGATCGAGGCCGCCAGAAGCCCACCACGAAGCTCTAAAACCGGCATGAGAGAAATGATAAATATAATACTTTCTTTCGAAATCAATCCCGACAGGTGTGTAGCAAAATAGCTAACCAAATTCTCCATATTTCTCCTTCTGACCATATCTTGTAAGATGTCCTTGCTTGAATGGCCATATAAGATGTGCTAAACTTATTTAATGGTTTTTAGTATGTATAACTGTATATATACATACGGACAAAGTTTAAAGGAATAGCAAATTACTGTCAAGTATTGCTATGTTCATTATGCTTGCATGCATAATGACTTATGCCTTGCACCATATGAGGTAAAAATGATTAATTACGAAGAAGAAATCAAACGGTTTAAACCAAGTCTCGATGTAGAACAGATTGAAGACGCTATTGCCAAAACCGATCTGACCGATATGAATGATATCATGACAAAACTGATAGAAGACCTTGTAAAAAAGGATGACGAAACCCGATGAAATATGACATCACTCTCGAGCGAATAGCCAATTGTTATTATAATCTCGGGCTGGAGCGAGCTCGTCTGCGTGATCTTTCCGGTGCTGCCGAATTGCTGAAGAAATCTCTTCTGTTTGATAAGTACCAAAAGGACGCACGAAATCTCCTCGGCCTTATTTTTTTTGAATGCGGCGAGACAACCGATGCCTTGGTTCAATGGGTCATCAGTATGAACCTGCTTCCTCAGGACAATATTGCCGACTATTATCTTGACGAAATCCAGAGAAAGCCCGCCATTCTAAAGATTTGCTCTGAAAATGTTAAACGTTACAACCAGGCCTTGGACTATGCACAAAATAACAACGAAGACCTTGCCATCATGCAGCTCAATCGTGTTATTGAGGACCGCCCGAATTATATAAAAGCCCATATTCTATTGGCACTTCTTTATATGAAAAGAGAAGATTGGGTCAAAGCCGGACGAAGCCTTTATAAAGTTCTCAAAATTGACCGAAATAACCCTAAGGCTTTAGTTCTTATGGATGAAGTCAAGCAAAACACAGGTCGAAAAGAAGTTGAGCAAAGCCGTTTAAAGAATGCATTTTCCCACCGCAAAATGATTGACGACGATGTATTGGTTCCCCAGGAAGTCAAACAGATTTCCCCATGGATGGTTGTCATTTACATCTTGACCGGTGTCGTTCTCGCATTGTTTTCTTTCTATCTGCTGGTGTTACCTGCACATATCAAAAAGCAGAATGTATTAAACAATCAGGAAATGATTTCCTACACGGAAAAACTCGACCAAAGCAACCGTGAGTATGCTTCCTTAAAAGAAGATTATGAAGCTCTGAAGGCAAAATACGACTCCACTTATCAACAGGTACAGCAGTACGAAAATGCCAATGCTTCATTTATGGGGCAGTATCAGTCTCTGAATCAGATTGAAGCCGCATATAACAGCGGCGACGTTGTTACTGCCGCAACTCTGTATACAAGTCTTGATTCATCTGCCATCACCGATCCGACAATGCAAAGCCGGTTGCAGAACATCAAGAGCTATATGGAGGGCAACGTCTACCAAACCCTTGCCAATATGGGTACCAATGAATGGAACTCCGGCAATTTGGAACAGGCCTTAAAGTATTACCAGTTAAGTATTGCCATCCGTCAGGAACCGGAAAATATGTACTTATATGCCCGTCTCCAGCAGGCTATGGGCAAGACGGAAGATGCAAATAAATTATTTGATCAGATCGTAGGCGAACATCCTGATTCGCCATACGCCGAGCGTGCACGTCAGGCAAGAGGATATTAAGCATGCTGAATGTCGAAAAAATACGTTTGATGACTCAAATTTCCATCTTTGAAGAAAAAGACGGAAAGGATATTTATGAAATCAGCCGGCATTTTAAGGGAGATTATATTTCCCGCAAAATTCTGGTGTCCATGATTCACTATACCTTATGTTTTCTTTTAGCTGCATTCATTATGCTGCTTATGAATCTGGAAAACATATTGTTGCATCTGAATCTGAATTTTATCACCTCTGTTTCACGATCACTGCTTATCCTTTATGGAATCGGCGGCGCGATATGTGCCATTCTTTCCTATGTGATCCACGCAGAAAAATACGAAAAGGGCCATCGAAACAGTTTGTTTTATGCCGCAAAACTTGATAAGCTGTTACATCTTCAGTCAAACAGGACAGATGCTCTTGATATTGACGAAGAAGACGCAGAATATTATGCAGAAACCGGCGGAGACATTCGCATTTACAATCCCCAAAACGGAACAATGAATCGAGTGCCGACACAGTTCAAAGTAGAAGCAAAATCCAAAGTTCCGCTTTCGCCGAAAGCTCCGGCGTCCTTCCGGTCCACGCCGTCTCGTTCTGTAGCTCATTCCTCTGCCGGTCAGCATGCATACACTCGCCAGACTTCCGTTCCAAAGGGCGGATGGCTGGATGATCCAATCATGCCGGAAGCGCATCCATCCGATTGGATTGATGATCCCATTGAGCCGGAGGGTGGATGGCTGGATGATGCGCCTGCCAGCCGTTCGATGCCAAAGCATCCTTCTGCAGGCAGAAAAACGACCGTGGACAAGAAAATTGATGTACTGGATATTACAAAGCGCTAACGAGGTAGGAAGATGTTATACGTAAAAGAAAATCTGCAAAAATATTTTGCTCAAAATGATTATTGGCTGCTTCCGGTCATGAAAGCATCCTTCGCTTTCCTCTGTTTTTTCACGGTGAACTTACATATCCATTTAGGAAGCATGTTCGCCAACCCACTGTTTTCACTGGTTGCCGCATTATTATGTTCCTTTCTTCCGACTTCCGCCATCCCGGTATTCGGTGGTTTGTTGATTCTAGGTGCGCTTTA
Source organism: uncultured Eubacteriales bacterium (assembly GCA_900318695.1). Lineage (GTDB taxonomy): Bacteria > Bacillota > Clostridia > Lachnospirales > Lachnospiraceae > Oribacterium. Next base: position 13,167 of record ONLM01000159.1, read on the forward strand.
TAAGACCTCTATGGAATTGCTTGTCAGTTCCGCAATTCTTTTTTTGCTGTTTGCGTTAATGCAAAATGTCTTCAAGGCACGTTATGCTATATTGATTGCCGCCATGCCATTGGCATTTTACCTGCATTTGCCGTTTCTGATCCCCATCATCGCAGGATTGTCTTTGGGATTGGCCTCTATCGTTCCTGTCGCAATCGGTACAGTCGTTTATTACTACCTCACGTACCTTGCGCAGGCCAGTCCTTCTGTTTCCACGAAGGATATCGCCGAAATGGCCAATGCCTACGCTGATTTTTTTACCAAGTTCTTTTCCGATCGAACAATGGTCGCATTCGCTGTTGCTCTTACTGCCGCCGTTCTGATTGTTTTTATCATTCGTTCCATCGGTTTTGACTATGACTGGATCGTTGCACTCCTTGCCGGCGTCCTCACTGAATTTATTGCTCTGTTTGTTTCAGCAAAGATTCTTAATGTTTCCGTATCCTGGGGCAACGAGATCCTTTCCGGTGTACTTGCACTGATCCTGGGATTTATTTATGTAATTTTGTTTCATGCTGCTAATTATGAAGCGACCGAACGACTTCAATTTGAAGACGACGATTACTATTATTACGTTAAAGCTGTTCCTAAATTCAAAGCCGATCAGCCTTCTTGAAAAGTAGCTGCTTCATATAGAAAAGGAGAGTCCCCTTGCCTGATATTCTTAGCAAAATCAAAAGCTGGATAAGCCTGCTTCCGCCCTTTGGCTTCAGAAACACTCTGGAAGTCATCATCATTGCGGCGCTGGTTTACGAATTTCTTTTATGGATCAAAACCACTCGGGCATGGCAGCTGTTAAAAGGACTTTTAGTCATTGCTGCATTTATCTCATTTGCCGCACTCTTACAGTTAACCACCATCACCTGGCTCCTTGAACGAATTTCAACCGTCGCTATCATTGCTGCTATTGTTATTTTCCAGCCGGAATTACGAAAAGCGCTAGAGCAGCTGGGAAGCCGTAATTTTATTGCCAACCTTATTCCCGATGATGTGGTCAAACACACCAGTCAGAATACGGTAGAAGAGGTCGTTAAGGCAACCTTTGAAATGGCTAAAAAGAAAACCGGCGCATTGATTGTTATTCAGCAGGATCAATCTCTGAAAGACATCGAGGATACCGGAATACGTATCAATGGCCTGGTTACATCCGCTTTATTGATCAACATTTTTGAAAAAAATACGCCGCTTCACGATGGCGCCGTTGTAATCGTAGGAGATAAGGTTACCTCTGCAACCTGCTACCTTCCATTATCCGATACCGATATTTCAAAAGACTATGGAACCCGCCATCGTGCCGCACTTGGTGTTTCCGAAGTAACGGATGCAATTACCGTTGTTGTCTCCGAAGAGACCGGTAAGGTTTCCGTTGCCGTAAACGGAGCGCTTCGTCGTGTCCAGGATGCAGAAGCCCTTCGCGCCGTTCTTCCGAATGTGGCTCCGGGAACGGCCGATAAAAATGGCCGTTTCCGTCTTTTCCGATCAAGAGGAAAGGAGAATCGTGTATGAAGGCACCACATTTAAAAAAATTCTGTACTGAAAACATTGCATTAAAGTGCCTGAGTCTCGTCATTGCCCTTTTTTTGTGGCTCCTTTGTGTCAATGTTTCCAAACCGGAAATCACCGATACCAAAACGTTGCCGCTTTCCGTAATCAACAAAGGCGCATTTGATGCTGATTCAAAAACCTGGAACATTGATCGAACCACTGTCACTATCAGCTATCGGGTACGTTCGGATGTCCGTTCCAAAATCAGTGCCAGCGATTTTAACGCCTATGTAAATCTGGGAGACTACTCCATTACCGGCTCGGTACCGGTTTATGTTGATAAGTTAAACAACATCGACAATCTGATTGAGGACCTCACCATACGCCCCAGCGTTGTAAAAGTTAACATTGAAAATGTTCAGGAAAAGAAATTTGACGTTGAAACAAAGGTCATCGGAAAGCCGAAAGCCGGTTATTCTGTATCCAATGTTATTGTCAGCCCGGAATCCGTATATTTGACCGGACCGGAATCCGAGATCGGCCGCATTTCCAAGGTCGGCATTCACATTAACGTCGAAGGTCTTTATTCCAACAAACAAGGTACCGCAGAGCTGCTTTACTATGATGCAAACGGAAATCAGATCAATGTTCAAAATGTTACCTCTTCACAGGCAAATCTGAATTATGCCGTAAACTTCCATAAGGAGAAAACCATCACTTTGCTTTCCTCCGTAACGGGAACACCGGCTACCGGATATCAATACGAATCCATGACCATTTCACCGGATTCTGTTAAGCTCGCGGCAGCCGCCTCTGTTATTGACAACATGAGTGTATTTGAACTTCCGGCCGTCGATCTTAGCGGTGCAACGGATACTTTGACGGTTTCCTATCACTTGGCGGACTATTTACCGGTTGGTGTAGAATTATCTGCAGACAGCCCGGCCGATATTTCCATCACGGCACGCATCGAAAAGATCCCGGAGACGGAACCGGAATCCACCGAAAGTGCAGAAAACAACGGCAATTCTCCATTTGTACCATCAGAAAGTGCCGGCACCGCAGAACACGAGAACGGCAGTAACCAGGGAAATGATGACAATAATGCATCTTCCCCTCTGCCGGCTTCCCCAGGCAACAAGTCTGCCGCTGAAGGCAGCTCGCCGCAGGCAGCCGTTGCATCTTCAGACACACAGCACGACAAAACTTCACAGCAACATGACAACGCAGGAGACAATCCTCAGTAAACCCCTTCGGAGATGGCTTCGGCTATCTCCGATTATTTGTATGATGAATAAATACTTAACTCTTTTCTTTTGTATAATTTTATATATTCTATCCTATATCTCTTCTCAAAACGGTTTAACCCTTTTACCGGCGCTCAGTCTGGTTTTCATCGCCATTCTTCTTTACCGTCTGGAAAAACGTTCTACCGGAGAAATACTAAATCTCCGCGGCCTGCTCGCTTTGGGCTTGTTCGGCGGAGAGGGGATTGCCTGTTTAAAGCTCAGTAACCTTAGTACAAACTGGTCCGATACCACATGGTTTTCCTTTTTCTGTTTTTACTTTTGTTTCTATGCCATGCATGAACTCATTGGTTATGTCCGGAAAGCCCCAGCAAAAATAACCATGTCGCCGTTTATCGCAGACATAAAAACCTCGCAGCCGCAGACTGCCGCATCTTCCAATGTTTCAAAACAGCGCTTTTTTCAGTACACCATATCAGGGCTTTTGATCATCACTTGGGTTGCTTTTACGGTCGAAGCCTGTGTGCTCGGTTTCATCCCATTGTTCACCCATAATATGCCCCATGCCTATAGCTATTTTCATGTGCACGGTGTCCATTATTTTACGACTCTTTCTGTCCTGATTCCGGCTTTGACCCTTTTATATCTGTTTGAAAAATACCCTTCCCTTCAATCCAGGGATTTACTTTGCTTACTGAAAAAGCAGCCTATCGCCGCCTTGGGATTCGTCCTTCCGGTTCTTTTAACCATTCTTCTCGTATCCCGTTCGCAGTTCCTGTTTACAGTACTGCTTGCCTTGTTCACCTTGATCTTATCCGGCCGGAACTTCCGAATATGGCAGTACCTGCTCCTTGGCGCCTCACTTATCATCGTTTACAGTCTGATCACCGTCGCCCGGGCACATTCCGTTCAATATTTAAACGGTATTTTTGATATGAAAAACCGAAATATGCCCATATTTATCACACAGCCTTACATGTATATCGCCAACAACTATGATAATTTCAATTTAATGACTCAAAATCTGAGCGTGCACTCATATGGTCTCAAGATGTTTTATCCTCTTTTTACACTGAGCGGATTAAAGTTTTTCATTCCGGCTTTAAATGCACAATTTCCGGCTTTTGTAACCAAAACCGAACTGACTACCGTCACATTGCTTTACGATGCATGGTATGATTTCGGCATGGCTGGAATCATTATACTGGCGGCTTTTCTGGGTGCAATAAGTGCATTCATCACCCAAAAACACGCAGAAAATAAAAACCCTCTGATCCGGCTTCTCTATGCGCAGGTGGCTTTTTATTTCATTTTTTCTTTTTTTACAATCTGGTTTTCCCTTACATCAACCTGGTTTTACATGCTGATCAGCCTGTGGTTATATGTTGCTTTTGCTCTAATAGAGAGGAGAGTGTACCGGTGAAACATACTTTGGGTCTAATCGCAAATA
>ONLM01000074.1 GCA_900318695.1 uncultured Eubacteriales bacterium
AATGGATGGGTTCCCGAGTGGCCAAAGGGGGCAGACTGTAAATCTGTTGTCACTGACTTCGGTGGTTCGAATCCACCCCCATCCATTCGGATTCTTTAGGGTCCAATTATTTGGGGTCTTAGCTCAGCTGGGAGAGCATCTGCCTTACAAGCAGGGGGTCACAGGTTCGAGCCCTGTAGGCCCCATTTAATATTGAGAGTCCTCTAATGAATCAAAATTGAATAGCGCGGGATGGAGCAGTCTGGTAGCTCGTCGGGCTCATAACCCGAAGGTCGTTGGTTCAAATCCTTCTCCCGCAACGCAAAGCTTCTGATTTTTATCAGGAGCTTTTTTCTGTACAAATTGAAAAGTATCGATTTAGTCTGTATAATCGTACTTAGTTTTTAGTATCTAATACTATGGTATTTTATACACTTTAGAAATTATAATTGTTAGAAAGTTCTAAAGCATTTGTTATAAACGGAGAAGAAATTTGAGCTACACTGCATTATACAGAAAATGGAGATCAAAAACATTTGATGAAGTTAAAGGACAAGAGCCGATTACAGAGTCTTTCAAAAATCAGATTCGGACCGGTCGTATTGGCCATGCTTACCTTTTCTGTGGTACAAGAGGAACTGGAAAAACATCAGTTGCCAAAATACTTGCGAGAGCCGTAAATTGTGAACATCCAGTAAATGGAAATCCATGTAATGAATGTGCGAGCTGCAAATCGATTTTAAATGAATCGAGTATGAATGTTGTTGAAATGGATGCTGCATCAAATAATGGTGTTGATGATATCCGACAAATACGGGATCAAGTACAGTATCCACCTGTAGACGGACGATATAAGGTTTATATCATTGATGAGGTGCATATGCTGTCACAGGCGGCCTTCAATGCTTTTTTAAAGACTTTGGAAGAACCACCTGAATATGTGATTTTTGTACTTGCGACAACAGAACCGAACAAGATTCCAATTACGATTCTCTCGAGATGTCAGCGATATGATTTTCGGCGTATCAGCACAGAAACAATAGCGGAACGCTTACGTGAGATTTCTGATTCAGAACATATAGATGTATCGGATGAGGCTTTAAGTTATATTGCACGAACAGGGGATGGATCCATGAGAGATTCAGTGAGCCTGTTAGATCAATGTGCGGCATTTCAATTTGATCGAAGAATTGAATATGATGATGCCTTAGATATATTAGGTGCGGTAGATACGGAGGTCTTCTCAGAACTTGTGCGTTCACTTGCTGGAAAAGATATCCGTAAAGCACTAAAACTTATTTCGGATATGATTGAACAGGGGCGTGAAATTAGTCAATTTGTTGGAGATTTCATTCTTTACATAAGAAATATGCTATTGCAGGCAACCGTGGATAATATCACAGGTCTTGTTGATATGTCTAAGGAAAACTTAAAACGACTTAAAGAAGATTCCAAGTTGCTGAGCATTGATGAATTAATGCGATATATTCGTATTTTGTCAGAACTTAGCAATCAAATGCGATATAGTTCTCAAAAGAGAATTCTGGTTGAAATCACCTTAATGAAACTTGCATATCCGGAAACAGATGTATCTATGGAAGGAGTAAATGCAAGGATTCAGGACATTCGCAAAAATATGAGTTCATTCGGATCTGCAGCATCAATGATGGCATCTTCGAATGAAGAGAGTGATATACCGCAGGAGCCAAGGGGCCCGAAGACAGTACATCTTCCCCGAGGGCAATACGAAGACTTTATGATGCTTCGAAATGAATGGAAAAACATCATTGCATCGATAGAAGATAGTTCTTTACGTGTTGCTTTGCAAAACACACATGTAGTTCCAAATAGAACTCGTACAGGTATGACCATTGTTTCGGAGAGCCGAAATAGTGTCAATCTTCTTTCCGGAGAAGAGCTAATGGATCAATTCCGTAAACTCATTGGGAAGAGATATAAAAAAGATATTCCGTTTTCTGTGGAGTTATCCCATGAATCGGAAAACTCAACTATTTATGTTACCGATGATGATTTAAAGGTAATAAAAACTGATGTCGAAATGACAGATAACATTTAGGAGGAAATTATAATGGCAAGACATGGTGGATTCCCAGGAGGTATGCCTGGCATGAATATGAATAATCTTATGAAGCAGTATCAGCGTATGCAGCGTAAACTTGAGGAAGCGCAGGAAGAATTATCAAAGAAAGAATATACTGCGCAGGCTGGTGGCGGTGCAGTTAAGGTCACAGTATCCGGAGAAAAAAAGCTTCTTAATGTGATAATTGATCCAGAAGCGGTGGATCCGGAGGATGTTGAAACTTTACAGGACATGATTCTCGCTGCAACAAACCAGGCACTCGATGATGCAAATGCAGATTCACAGTCAGAGATGGGAAAACTGACAGGAGGACTGGGTCTCTAAATGGAATATTTTTCAAAGGATATTTCAAGACTTGTTGCCGAGTTTTCGAGATTGCCGGGTGTAGGACAAAAGAGTGCGCAGAGGCTTGCATTTCACATAATTAATGCTCCGAAAGAGCAGGCGGAATCATTGGCCGAAGCAATTACAAATGCACGATCCAATGTACATTACTGTAAGATTTGCTGTACATTAACCGATCAGGATATTTGCCCAATCTGCTCATCTGAAGAAAGAAATCATCGACAGATTATGGTTGTGGAGAACACTAGAGATATGTCGGCATATGAACGAATCGGAAAGTATAATGGTGTATATCATGTACTTCATGGTGCCATTTCTCCCATGCTGGGAATTGGACCGGATGATATCCGATTGAAGGAACTTATGGCCAGACTTCAAAACGATGTAGACGAGGTTATCATAGCAACGAATTCCTCACTTGAGGGAGAAACAACGGCAACATACATAACAAAACTCGTTAAACCTTTGGGAATTAAAGTAACCAGAATTGCATCGGGGGTTCCGGTAGGTGGTGACATTGAAAATATCGATGAAGTCACCTTACTCCGGGCGCTTGACGGACGTATCACATTATAGAGGAGAAAAGAAACTATACCGATGGACAAGTATGAATTTAACATAAAAGCAGAACAGATGCGCAAGATGATCGATAAAGGCGATTACAAGACCGCTATGCAAATCGCAGATACCATTGACTGGCGTCGGGTGCGAAATGCAAATCTTCTTGCTTCTGTTGCAGAAATTTATGAAGTAAACCATGAGTATGAAGAGGCAAAAGATATTTTGCTTCTTGCATTCGAGCGGGCGCCTATTGGAAAACGGTTTCTTTTTAAATTAGCAGAAATTTCTGTCAAAGCGGGCGATATTCAGGATGCCCAGGAGTTTTACAATGAGTTTTCTGAAATGAGTCCGGATGATTCTCGTCAATATTTGCTTCGATACATGATTTTGAAGGCCAAAGGAGCTCAAGTAGAGCAGCTCATTAATCCATTGGAAGAGTATGTTTCCACAGAGATGGATGAAGAATGGATGTATGAGCTTGCAAAACTATATGCCGAAGCCGGCCGTGAGAATGATTGTGTGCGAATTTGCGATAAGATTACTTTGATGTTTGCTTTAGGCAAATATGTAGATCAGGCATTGGAACTTAAACTGCAGTTCACATCGCTGAATCAAGGTCAGATGGATTTGGTTAATCATAGGGATAAATATGAGGAAAAACTTCGTCGGGTATCAGCTGAATATGGCGATTCAACAGCGGAGATCGAGGCGCAAAATCCAGCATTACGTGCTCAAGTACAGGCTGAGATTGAGGCAAATCGTGGAGAAGACCACATAGAGCAGGAAAGTTATCCAGAGTATTCACGTGAAGAAGTAGATGGGACAATATATCAGCATCCTGTTTCAGACGAAGAAAATGCATCACAGCATATTGATCAGGATCCTGGTGAAACTGATGCATCATTTACTTTGAATGAAGAGCCATCCGATAAGGATGTTCAGGAAAATGATAGAATAACGGATAATGGGGCGCTTACTGATGAGAAGCTTGCCGTAGATTTGAATGTCGAAGATATTGTAGAAGGCACCGCTGGAAGGGAGAATAATAAAGAGAAACCAGAACTTCATAATTACCATATGATTATTGAAGCAAAAACTCCGGAAGATGGCTTTAAGATCGCTGTTGATGAAATCAAGTATTTTCATGAAAAATATGGCTATACGTTTAAAGTTGTAAAGTCCAATTCCGAAAAGTTAAATGAGCGTGGCTTTGCAGCGTTTCGCTCTAAAATTGCCGGAAAAGATTTAATTATCGAGGAAGCGGGTGCGCTTCGTTATGAAGTATTGGATGAAATTTCCGCATATATGGACGAGATAGAGGATTCCTGTTCTGTAGTGCTCGTTGACGTAATGGATCATTTTGATCGTATGGCAGAAGATCGCCCATTTTTTATAAAGAGATTCGATTTAGTATCCGACTTAGAGGATGATGATAATGAAATTGAAGAAGTAGATCTGGATGCAAATGCAAAAGATTCTTCCACCGAGGAAGATGAAATTCGTGATACTGCTGAAGCTGCTGAAAATTCGGATGATGCATCAAGCAGTAAAACGACGGATGAATTTTATCCAGAAGAAGATCAGGATGAAATTGAGGATAGAGATGATGTTAAGCAGGAGTATTTTTCTGATATAGAAGAAAATACAGATTCTATTCCATCCGGTAGTTCGGCGCAGTATGAAGCCGGCTCTGACACATTAGAGATGGATAAGGCGAGAGAAGCTTATGAAAGAGATGATGCGCTTTATGACGATCTTCCTAAGGACTACTATCAAGAAATGACAATGGATGATTTTGCAGCGTATGCACAAGACTATGCAAAACAAATTGATTGTGTTCTTTCAGGAAAAACAGTTTTAGCTCTTTATGAAAAAATTGAGATGATGCAGGAAGACGGTATTGCACTTACCAAGGCAGCAGCAGAAGAAATGATTGAGGCAGCAGCAGATAGTGCAGAGCGTCCGTCCTTATTAAAGAAAATGACGGGAATGTTCCATCCAAAATATGATAAGGATGATAAATTAATTCTTAGAGAAGAAAATTTTATTAACGAATGAATGAATTTTTAACAAATGATTTTGTGTCATGGATTATAGAAGAACGCATTCAAATTATCGTGGCCACCTTTATGGTGGTCATGTTTATTTATGGATATTATCGCGGACTTGTAAAGATGTCTGTACGAATCGCAACATTGATCGTAACAGTCATCCTTACAAAGACGGTTCTTCCGGTTATTAAAGACTGGATGATGAATAGTACTGTAATTCATGGTGCGATACAAAAGAGGGTTCAAAGTATTATTGCAGGTGGAATACAGGATACATCGCAAGGCACAGTATATTCTGGTGGAGGAATAAATTCTATTCCGGTTCCATCCTCTGGTGTAGGAGATTCTGCAAATGTTGGGAGTGATATATTAAGTAAAAATACGGATTTGTTTTTTAAAATGATTGGATTGGATAAAGTCACAGATTATCTTGCAGATAAGATAAGTAATATAATCATTTCGGTAATACTTTTTATAGTTATATATATAGTTATGATCATCGTTGTAAAGCTTCTTTTTAGGCTCCTGGGACTTCTTGTACAGCTTCCAGGCTTAAGTACGATAAATCGTCTGGCCGGAGGTTTATTAGGACTGATTGAAGGCCTATGCTATATATGGATTATGTTGCTTTTAATAGGAATCTTACCGGAAATGAGTTTGACGAAAGAAGTAGGGGAAGCATTTGATAATCAAGGATCCTATCTATATATGCTCAAGCAGGCAAATATATTCAGTCATATACTATTGGCGGTTATATCGGCTTAAAAATGTCTTAGTATAGACTTACGAAAGATGAGTGCTGTCCACAAATCCATAAAAAATGGATGGAAGAATGTGGGCAGCGTTTATTTTTTTTCAAAAAATGAAAAGGTTATCCACCAAAAGAAAGACATGAAAGTAATGTAAATTCAAATACTAAAAGCACTAAAAAAAACTTTTTGAAAAAATTCAAATAATCAGTTGACACACTGGAAGCGATTTGCTATTATTAACGAGCTGTCGCAAGAGAGAAAACAAAAAAACTTCTTGAGACACAAAAGTACATTGAAAATCCAAGATTAAACAATACACAGACCCTGAAGATTCTATTGAATAGAAATTCA
>ONLM01000160.1 GCA_900318695.1 uncultured Eubacteriales bacterium
CTGTATCATATGAAAACCACTGATCACAACAGAAGGATCCTTGTGATAGATTTCCCGGAACCGGTCCAGAATATTCAGGATTCCATTATGGGCACAGCCGGAAATCAAAGCGTATTTACCGGGCTCATACTGCAACACCACATACTGCTCATGCGAAAAGTCATCCTGAAGGAAGATCCCCTCTTCCTTTTTCAACAGCCGCCGGTTGCCCTTTGGCCATAAACGTTTCGGCAAAACACCGGTAAAAACAGAAATCTCCTCATCCAGTACCATATCCCCTTTTACAAATTTAAGTGAAGGAAGTTCCAGGATCTCCGGATCGATCCCGATGTATTTCTCCCCATCCTTCCTACGGGAATAAAAGGCGCCACCGGCATTTTCTCTCAGATAGACCGGCACATTCGGATAAAGGCGGCAAAAACGCAAAAGTCCACCGGAATGGTCATAATGTCCGTGACTTAAAAAAACAGTATCCACAAGGGAAAGGTCAATCCCTTTCACCCTGGCATTCTCCCAGGTCTTATCCGACTGCCCCGTGTCCACCAACAGTTTATGACGCGCAGTCTCAATATAAAGCGACAGACCATGTTCTGCTATCATCCCATCGCCATATAAATTATCTTCCATTAAAGGTACGACTTTTAGATTCTTCATCGACTCTCCCCAACCTCTCATCTTATGATCACATACTACATCAATCAGTCCAGCCCGACCACTTCACCATAGGATAAAACAGCCTGTCTTACGCACTCCTCACAGGGGCATAAAGGCTTTCCGTCCTTCATGGTTTTCAGATCCCTGCAACGGATCGCGCCGCACTTTTCCCGAAACTTCTCCTGCATCTGACGTGTGGCCATAACAGTCCCTGCTCCGCCTGTCTTACAACCGGCAACAATACCTGCACCGATAAGAGCTCCGCAGGTCGCTTCCATGTTTCCCATTCCGACAGCAAAGCCTGCCAGCGCCTGCTTCAACTGCTCCGGGGTAAGATCCGTCTGATCAGCTAAAACGGCTGTAACGGACTGGGCACAATTGTAACCACCACTTGTCTTTAATTCCACTGCCTTATCGGCTCTTTCTTGAATCGTCATATTCATTCTCCTAACACATCACATACTTACAAGTTACTTTTTGATTTCGTCCCGGGCCTTTACCCTGCAGATCCCTTGGGTCATAGTTCCCATAGGACAGAAAGAACACCAGCTCCTCGGCCTATAGAAAATCATGACCACCAGACCGATTATAGTGGATGTCAGCATAAGACTGTAAAAGCCATAGCCGAACTGCGCCACCCAATCGGGAAACACACTTGCCGAATAAGCCCACTTCCAGGGCACCTTAAAGGACCAGAGAAGCTTCACCACTTTTTTCAAAGATGTTGCCCCGGCAAACACCTGATAGGTCTGAAAAACCATTGTACCAAACATAGTCAAAAAGAAAGCCAGAAATCCATATCGAAAAATTTTAGAATGCATCCAGCCCGGCGTAGGCTTTTTTCTGGAACATTTCAACCGTCCGCCCAGAAGGAAAAAGAGCTGGCTACGCCCACACATATGATTGCAAAACCACTTATTCCCTCCGATCAAAGCAAACAACAAAGGCAGTATAAAATCGATCATACCAAGCCATGCAAAAAGGATATTGAAAAATCCTAATATAAAATAAAGTATACTCCAGATCCAGAGATAATCATACCAATGTGTTTTTTTCTTTTTCCCAGCCATTACACTTCCTCCTGAAATACTTCTTCCACCCGGATGGCATTCGCCGGACAAGTCATACTGCATAATCCGCAACCAATGCATTTGACCGGATCTACCGCAGCGTAGCATCCCTTATATACAGACACAGCATCCCGGGGACAAACATTCCCACAGGCTCCGCAGGCAACGCAGGACGCTTTTGATACTACCGCTCTTTTCTTCTTCATTCGACCACCTTTTCTTTCTTGCAAGATGAAGCAACGTAGTTTATTATACATGGTATAGAAAACGTATCAAGTACGAATATTTAATTGACCTGGTAAGGAAAAAATGACTATGGAAAAAACAAAAAAAGAGCCACTCTGTGACGAAGTGGCAGGAGAGGGTTGCGCCCTGAAAAAAGTTCTGAATCTCATCGGAGGAAAATGGAAGATCATGATCCTATGTGTCATCGATAATATGGAGATCGCCCGATACGGCCAGATTCGCCGTGCCGTCTACGGTATCACAAATACCATGCTCGCCCAGTCTTTAAAGGAACTGGAGCAGGACGGACTGGTGGATCGCAGACAATACGATGAGATGCCGGTTCGGGTAGAATACCGGCTGAATGATAAGGCCAAGAGCCTCATCCCCATCCTTCTTCAGTTGAAGAAATGGGGAGAGACAAATCTTTGATATTTTTATTGACATTTCAAGTGATGTGTGCTAGTTTTTTCCGTTAGTTGGGTCTAACTGTTATTTGTCCAGTCTATGCCCGCGTACATTTCTGGAATCTCTCATATTGGATACTTCGTAGGATTTCCAGATCACAACAACTATACAGAGGAGGACATCATTACCTATATTTCGCCCGTACTGCTTCCCAAATCTCCTGATAAGGCGAAAAGTCACTTAACTTTTTCCCTTCTTCATCTTTCATAACGACGGATCTTCCATCTTTTTCCAAAGATACCGTTCCATAATTTACCCCAAGGGATACATAATATTCCTTTCTATCCGTCTCATCCTTTTTAAGGAACAGAATGTATTCCTTCCCTTTTTTCATCATATTATAACCATTTACATGAAAAACTGTATTAGTTTCTTCATCGCGCGCCTCATTCTCCAGAATAGTGATTGTATCTCCTGATACCAGCTTCTCGTCCACATCCTTATATACTTTTTCAATTTTAACATTTGAAAAAGTATATGCCGAATATATATCTCCGTCCGCATTTTTCTTGACCACCGGATTTTCCTCCCCCAAGCGGATCACTTTAAGGATTGCTTCCGCATCATTTTCTAATTCCTGTAGAGACTTATATTCGTCAACTTTACCATCCGCACTCACATGTTTTGTCTTTCCTGTTGTATCACTTCCCTTACAGGAGCAAAGGCACAAGCAAAGCACGCATAACATACATATTCCAATAATTTTTCGCATAAGATTAACCCTCCCTTAATACAATGCTGTGCAAAATCCTTCCGTTATGACAATATCACTCCAAAAACTAATTTCAAGTACATGTGCACGAACAACATATTTACAGACACGAACAACATAATACAGATATTTTTCTTTTTCTGTTTTTATGATTATCCAATCAATTGATCTATCCATCGGAAGTTCTTATGAAAAAAATATCGAAGAAACGCTGCAACACTTTTTTCACAGTTATAAATCAATTTAATATCAGATATACAATATACAAAAAAGCGCTTGGAAAACTTTCATCTTCCAAACGCCTTACGATAAGCCGATGAACGGACTCGAACCGTTAACCTGCTGATTACAAATCAGCTGCTCTGCCAATTGAGCCACATCGGCGGGTAACAATATTTCAAGTACCTTCAAAACTTCATACAGTTAAGTTCAAACCTTGCTATACTTCTTGATCAAGCCTTCGATCTATTAGTGACAGTCAGCTGAACAGATTACTCTGCTTACACCCCTGCCCTA
>ONLM01000162.1 GCA_900318695.1 uncultured Eubacteriales bacterium
AATGCCACACCCTCAAATACGGCCTGTGTCAGATCCTGACGACTGGTATCCATCGTCATGCCGATAAAGCAGGAACGGGCCAAAGCATCATTCAGCGGAGAGCGTTCGCCCATGAGATACGGAAGATAGAACACATGGTTCTCGCCCAGACGGTCTTCTGTGATTCCGGCCTGCTCGCCTGCAAAATCGCTACTCTTTAAAATATCTTCCATCCACCATTTATTACAGGAAGCCGCGCTCAGGATGCACCCCATTAAATGCCATGAACCATCGGCATGACAAAAACTGTGCAATGCATTTTTCTGATCCACAGTAAAGTTTTCGGAAGAAATGAAAATCGTACCGGATGTTCCCAGAGAGATGTTGCATTTTCCGGTTGCAGAGCCCTTTACGACACCGGTGCCAATGGCAGCGGCCGCATTGTCTCCGGCGCCGGCTGCGATAACGGTTTCCGGAAGAAGATGAAGCCGGGCAGCCACATCCGGAAGAAGGGTTCCGATTTTGTCATAGCTTTCAAATACCTTTGGAAGCATATCTTCACGAATGCCTAAAAGCGCAATCATTTCTTTCGACCAGCAGCGATGCGCAACATCAAGAAGCAGCATACCGGACGCATCGGAAGTATCTGTTGCATGTACACCACTCAGTTTGTATGCCAGATAATCCTTTGGAAGCATGATCTTTGCAATACGTTTAAAGTTTTCCGGCTCATGATTTTTTACCCATAAAATCTTAGGCGCAGTGAAGCCGGCAAAGGCAATATTGGCGGTACGTTCCGAAAGAACTTCTTTTCCGATCTCATTATTCAGAAAATCGGTTTCCTTTGTGGTTCGCCCATCATTCCAAAGAATTGCCGGACGGATAACTTCATCATCTGCATCGAGAATAACAAGACCATGCATCTGCCCGCCAAAGCTGATGCCGGCTATTTCCTCTGCCGGCACATCCTGAATCAGTTTAGGAATTCCTGTCAGCAGCGCTTTATACCAGTCTTCCGGATTCTGTTCAGACCAGCCCGGATGCGGAAAGCTCACCGGATATTCCTCGGATACCACATTTTTGATATCACCTGCTTCGTTCATCATAAGCAGTTTCATGGCGGACGTTCCAAGATCGATTCCAATGTAATACATCTATGAAAAACCTCCAGTTTATGGATTTTATGTTCGTATGGAAATGCTTTTATAGAGCAATCTTCAGTAGATGAGCCTTGAGCCTGCACTGCAAATGATTCAGCCGAAGGCTCGATCCAAAGATTTACAGATCCCATACGTGCACGTGCACGTTGAATCTTAAAAAGAGATTATCACGGTCGTATTTTATTGTCAACAGTGAAATGTGCACGTGCACGTATTTGACATTACTGTGTCCCTTTGCTATGCTTTAACATAAATTTTCAGAGTTCAGAACGTTCGTGTAGTCAAAGGAGTTAAGTCATGACGACCGTCAAAGAGATTGCGGAACTCGCAGGAGTTTCGCGCGGAACCGTGGATCGTGTTTTGAATCATAGAGGTTCCGTAAATGAAGAGACAAGGCAAAGAGTTATGAAGATTGCCGAATCTTTACACTATAAACCGAATAAAGCAGCGCTGACCTTGGCATCGCAAAAAAAGAAAATTCTGATTGGCGTCATTCTTCTTGGAGAGACTTCCGGAAATCCGTTTTTTGAGGATGTCGCGGCCGGTGTTGAATATCAGAGTACCAAGCTGAAAGATTATGGCTGCAGTATACATACGATCCGGACAGGTTATGATGCGGAAGAGCAGATCACCGCTATTGATGAAATGGTAGAGCGCGGCATTAAAGGCCTGGTTATTACACCGGTTGATGATGAACGTCTGGCAGAAAAAATCAAGCAGCTGCAGCAAAAAAATATTCCTACCATCACAGCCAATACCGATCTTCCGGATTCCGGACGGCTCGGCTATGTAGGAAGTGATTATTATGCCGGCGGCCGAACAGCCGGCGGTCTGATGGGACTTGTG
The DNA here is from genome assembly GCA_900318695.1 of uncultured Eubacteriales bacterium. Classification (GTDB taxonomy): domain Bacteria; phylum Bacillota; class Clostridia; order Lachnospirales; family Lachnospiraceae; genus Oribacterium. Next base: position 1,986 of record ONLM01000162.1, read on the forward strand.
ACAATGGGAAGCGGCGTGGTAGGCATTGTAAGCGGCTATAAGAAAAATCAGGATCATCAGAATCGTGTTAAAGGATTCACTGACGTACTTCATGAATCCTATCCGCAGCTCCGGGTCGCAGATATGAAGGAAAACAATGATAATGACGTGGAGAGTTATATCGTAACTAAGACGATGCTGGAAGATCATCCGGAGATTACCGCATTGTATTATGCGGCGGCAGGTGTCGCCGGCGGCATGCGCGCTGCGATGGAACTTTCCCGGAATGAATTGCATATTATCAGTTTTGATGAAGTGGAGACAACAAAGGAACTGGTAAAGCAGGGAAAGATTGCAGCAACCATATCTCAGCAGCCGTTTCAGCAAGGATCAAAACCGATTAAAATGTTGTTCGATTATCTTGCAACCGGCGTAAAGCCTCCGGAATTTTTTTATACGGAGAACAGCATTAAGATTCGGGAGAATATTGATCGACCGGAACCAGCTTTTGACGAAGCTATGCTGATTCGGGCAGAAGAGGACTGATTCAAGTCCGGACAATGATCCAAAATGAATTTATAATCCAAACCATACAGACCGTAAAAATATCAAAACAGCGATGTCGATTTTTCGTTTTATAAAACTGGTTTACCATAGCCTGGGCACTTGTTGCCCGGGCTTTTTTATTTGGCGGAAACCACCGGATATTTCCTAGATTAATATGATATACAATTTAAATGGCAACAATAAATGTTGTACTAAAATCACAAAACAAATTCGTATATTCCTAACAAAAGTGGTGAATTTTAATAACGAATTATTGATTTTCAAAAAAATCAAATTTAATATGGGGACAATGATTAAGAAATAGATTTACGGTAGTGATTTTAATATCCACCCAAAGTGCACGTGAAAAAACAGAAGCCCTGACGCAAATAGGGGTTTCAAAAAAAATTAACTCATGGAGGTATTTATGAAAAGAAACAGAATCTTATCCGCATTGATGGCCGGTACCATGGTCCTCTCACTGGCTGCCTGCGGCAGCTCCGCATCCACTTCTACCGAGGCTGCCAAGCCTGCTGAAACACAGGCAGCTGCCACTGCGGCAGCACCTGCCGGAGATACAAAGAAAGCCGATGGCATGAAAGTTGGTATTGCAATGCCAACCAAGTCTTTGGAGCGTTGGAACCGAGATGGTTCTTTCCTGCAGAAGCAGTTTGAGGACAAGGGCTATAAGGTTGAGCTGACTTATTCTGACAACAAGATCGATCAGCAGGTTAAGGATATTGAAGGTCTGATTGCGGATAATGTAAACCTTCTCGTTATTGCAGCAATCGATGGCGAGTCCCTTTCTCAGGTTCTTGCACAGGCAAAGGAAGCAAATATTCCGGTTATTTCTTACGATCGTCTGATCATGAACACAGATGCAATCAGCTACTATGTATCCTTCGATAACTACACAGTAGGTAAGCTTCAGGGTGAATTTGTAAGAGACCAGTTAAAGCTGGATGAAGCCGGTGACAAGAAGTACAACATCGAGTTTACCGCCGGTGACCCTGCCGATAACAATGCCGGTTTCTTCTTTAACGGTGCAATGGATGTTATGAAGCCTTACATTGAAAAAGGTGTTCTGAATGTTCCTTCTACACAGACTGATTTCAATCAGGTTGCAACACCGGCTTGGGATACCGCAAAAGCTATGTCTCGTTTCCAGAATATCCTCGGATCTTACTACTCTGATGGCACACAGCTTGATATCGCACTTTGCTCTAATGACTCTACTGCACTGGGTGTAACACAGGCAATTGAGTCTGACTATTCAGGAACAAACAGCGTTATCATTACCGGTCAGGATGGTGATGAAGCAAATCTTAAGAACATCGTTGATGGAAAGCAGACTATGACCGTATATAAGGCTGTTGCAAACGAGGCTGTTGCTACTCTTGATCTTGGTGTAGCGCTTCTCAACGGTGAAAAGCCGGATGAAGGACTTATCAAGAGTGCCGGATGGAACTTCGATTGTGCTTATGATACCAAGTCTTACGACAACGGTACCGGAATCATTCCGTCTTATCTGCTTGTTCCTACAGTAGTAACAAAGGACAACATCCAGAAGGAACTTGTTGATACCGGATATTACACAATGGACGATAAGGGCTATCCACATCCTGTAGGATAATGGAAAGCGAAGCGGACGTTTAGTAAAGAAACGGATGAAAGCACTTTCGTCCGTTTCTTTTTAAACAATCGTCATAAGCCGCAGAGATGCTCGCAGATAAAGCATCCATGTTGTGCAGCAGGAGGTGTACCTTTGAGTGATATTATTCTCGAAATGAGGAACATCGTAAAAGAGTATCCTGGCGTCAAGGCTCTGAACGATGTGAATTTCAAGGTGAAACGGGGAGAGATTCATGCTCTGGTAGGCGAAAACGGTGCCGGAAAATCCACACTGATGAACGTCTTATCCGGAACAATCCCATATGGCCAATATACCGGTGATATCATATATAACGGTAAGGTCTGTAAGTTTAATTCGATTAAAGAATCCGAAAAAATCGGAATCGCAGTTGTTCATCAGGAGCTGGCCTTAATTCCTGAGCTGACCATTGCAGAAAATATGTTCATGGGAAATGAACGCAAAAACAAATTCGGAGTAATCGACTGGAATCGCACTTTTAAAGATGCAACCGATTCCATGCGGAAAGTAGGACTTAAGGAAAGTTCTCAGGTTCTGGTAAAAGATATCGGAACCGGTAAACAGCAGCTTGTTGAAATTGCCAAGGCACTTTCCAAGCACTGTAAGTTATTAGTTCTCGATGAACCGACCAGTTCATTGAACGAAGAAGATTCTAAAATGCTGCTGGATATGATTCTCGAATTCAAAAAAGAAGGAATCTCATCCATCATCATTACGCATAAATTAAATGAAGTCGCATACTGTGCTGACGAAATCACGGTTCTTCGTGATGGACAGACCATTGAAACCATGGAAAATCCGAATCATGATATTGATGAGGATCGGATTATCCGGGGCATGGTTGGCCGTGAATTAACGGATCGTTATCCGGCCAGAGAGCATAATGTAAAAGACGAAGTGCTTTTTGAAGCAAAGGACTGGACGGTATATCATCCGGTCTATACCGAAAAATGCATGGTACATAATGTAAGTTTCCATGTGCGCAAAGGAGAAATCGTCGGTTTCTCCGGTTTGCAGGGCGCCGGCCGGACAGAGCTTGCCATGTCACTTTTCGGAAGGAGTTATGGCTCCCATATTTCCGGCAAAGAATACATTAAAGGGGAGGAAGTTCATCTCAAAAACGAAGCAGATGCGATTCGTCATGGTCTTGCATATGCGACCGAAGACCGTAAGACCAACGGACTGATTCTTTCACAGAGCATTGCTAAAAATACAACGCTTGCCTGCATGAAAAAAATTTCCAATAGCCATGGCATTGTAAATGAAGCAGAAGAAATACAGCAGGCACAGGCCTTTGTTGATGCAATGCATACAAAAACGCCGAGCATTCAGCAGAATGTAGGAAATCTTTCCGGCGGCAACCAACAGAAAGTCCTTCTGGCAAAATGGATGTTTGCAGAACCGGATATTCTGATTCTGGATGAACCGACGCGTGGTATTGATGTCGGTGCAAAATATGAAATCTATCAGATCATGAATGACATGGTTGCACAGGGCAAAGCCGTAATTATGATTTCATCTGAACTTCCGGAGCTTCTCGGAATGTGTGACCGCATCTATGTTATGAATGAAGGCATGAAAGTGGCTGAATTCAATCGTGAGGAAGTAACACAGGAAAAGATTATGAGTGCGATTTTGTCTTCAAAAGATCAGCCAAAGGAGGAATTAGCATGAATGCACGTGCGTTTATAAAGAAATACACAATGGTCCTTGCGCTGATCATTGTCTTTATCTTATTTACTATACTGACGGGTGGAAGATTGATTCTTTCACAAAATATATCGAATCTGCTGCTTCAGAATGCATACGTTCTGGTTATGGCCTGTGGTATGCTGCTTTGTATTCTGACCGGTGGTAATGTCGATCTTTCCATCGGCTCCACGCTTTGCCTTTCTGCGGCATTGGCAGCAAAGCTTCTCGACAACAATATGCCGACACCGGTTGCAATTCTTGCATCTTTATGCGTGGCCGCTGTGATTGGTATATGGCAGGGCTGGCTTATTGGTTATATTCATATTCCGCCATTCATCTGCACACTTGCCGGAATGTTTCTGTTCCGTGGCATTGCGCGTGTTATTTTGGATTCCCGTACCATGTCCATCATGAACAAGAGCTTTTTAGGTCTGTTCACATCCTATATCACAATCCCGGGAATCGACGAAAACAAGCACTGTATTTCAGCACTGTTTGTAGGTATTTTGATTGCCATACTGCTTACATTAATTACAATTACAAACCGGAAGCGCCGTGAAAAACAGGGATATCAGGTCCCGAAACTTAGCGCTGTTTTGCTACGCACAATTGTTTTTGATGTTCTGATTGTGATTTATTCCTATAAGCTCATGGGCTATAAAGGTATTCCGGTAATGCTTTTATGGATTCTTGTCGTTGTATTTATCTTTGCTTTCATCACAAGTTCTACGGTCTTCGGACGTTATTTCTATGCTGTAGGCGGCAATGAGAAAGCAACCAAACTCTCCGGTATTGATCCACGTAAAGTTTACTTCTGGGCTTATTTTCTGATGAGCCTTCTGGCCGGCCTTTCCGGACTTCTGGTAGGTGCTCGAATCGGATCCGTTGATGGAAACATGGGTAACTCATACGAGATGGATGCCATCGCTTCCTGCTTTATCGGCGGAGCTTCTGCATATGGCGGATCCGGAACCGTTCAGGGCATTATGATCGGTGCCATTCTTCTTGGTGTCATCAATCAGGGTATGTCTATCTTAGGTCTTCCGGATCAGTATCAGTATATCGTCAAGGGCGGTGTACTTCTGGCTGCGGTAGTATTTGATGTCGTATCCAACCATAAGACCGGTAAGTCATAAACATAAAAAGTTCTCCTAATAAAATTCTCCCAATAAATTCAAGGCCGCGTAGATTTATTCTGTGCGGCCTTGAAAATTTCTCCAAAAATGAAAAGTTTCCGTAAAAACTCTCTTCACAAAATTATATATAATGATTCATTGATTCGTTATCATAGAAATCATTTTAGATCATGTATTTCGGGAGAAAGGAATAAAAAACGAATGGAAATGAGTTCCCAAAAAAGAAATCGATATCGTATAATGAGCATCCTTCTGCTCCTTTGTCTGCTGGTGAATACTTCTGCCTTTGCCGGTCCCAAAGTGATTGCCAAAGGCGTTCAGGCCGCCGTACCTTCGGACAATGCCGAAGAGCTGCGCGGTGTATGGTTTTCATATCTGGACTGGATGGAAATGCCGTCCGATCCGGCTGCTTTTCAAATGAAAGCGGATCGGATCATGGCAGACATCCGTTCGAAGGGAATAAATGCAATCTTTTGTCATGTGCACAGTCATTCCGACAGCTATGGGAAAAAGCTTAAGACATTTCCGGAATCCAAATTTGTTCCTACCGGAAAAACCGCTCCGCAATTTGATCCGCTTGCCTATATGATTCAAAGTGCACACAAACATGGACTGAAATTTCATGCTTGGATGAATCCGTATCGTGTAACCGGATATCGTAAAAGCTGGGATGATGTACCTGCGGATTCTGTATTGAAAACCTGGGTCAACAACGGAAATATCCTTTTGCATGAGGGACAATACTATTTAAACCCGGCGCGAAAAGAAGTGCAGGATCTGCTGGTGCAGTCCGTGACAGAACTTATGAAAAACTATCCGGTGGACGGTGTTCAGTTTGATGATTATTTCTATCCATCCTTAGCCAAGGGACAGGCTTTTGATACTGCGGATTATCAGGCTTCTGCATCATCCATGAGTCTGGCTGACTGGCGCAGAAACAATGTATCAACTTTGATTCATCGTGTTCATGATGCGGTTCATGCAGTAAATGCCGGAGCCGTTTTCGGCGTGAGTCCAATCGCTTTGCTTTCCGGTCTTCGCAATGAAAAGGCGTATTTTGTAGATATTGATCTCTGGATGCGTTCCAATCAGTATGTGGATTATATTATGCCGCAGATCTATCATGGTTTTGAAGCCAAAAACGGACAGGGACAGGCCGCACCGCATGCTTTTGCAACCTGTCTTGCCGATTGGGTTGCTTTGAAAAATCAGTTGCAAAGTCCGGTGAAACTATATGTAGGACTGGCTCTGTATAAATGCGGCAGCAATGTATGGGATGGAAATACGGTACCGGAATGGCTTCGCTATCCGGATATTCTGATGCGTCAGGTTCAGTATGCAAGAGAAACCGGTGCTGTCTCAGGCTTCGGAATATATGATTATCAGAATTTCGATGATCCGGAAAAACAGCAGGAACTTCTGAATCTTCAAAAGGTATTTTCGTAACCGGATGGAACCAACGTTCCTGTTACCACAGAAAGGTTGATAAATAAGATTTCTGCATGTAAACTATGGTAGTCGGACATAGCTTATATGCAGATTTTTTCTGTCATGATCTTTCAAGGTCAGAATCCGGGGACATTGAACAAATGCTACTCCATGTTCGGCAAAAGGAGAATATTATGAAAAAAATGAAACTTGCAGGACTTGCTACGGCAGTTTTCATGTTTGCTGCAATGATGACAGCATGCGGAAATGCAAAGGCAACGAATGTAACAACGGAACAGGCTACGGAGGCGACTACAGAATCTGCTGCAGAGACCGTAACCACCACCGCAGCGCCGGAGACAACTGTCGCTTCGACTGCTGCCGCAGAAACAGCCACTGACGAGGCAATGCGCGTTGGCTCCTTAAAGGGACCTACTACCATGGGGCTTGTAAATCTCATGAAGGCATCCGAGTCCGGAACTTCAGAAGGCAAATATCAATTCAAGATGGAAACGCAGCCGGATCAGATTCTTGCCGGCCTGGTCTCCGGAGATCTTGATGTTGCACTTATTCCGGCCAATATGGCATCCGTTGCTTATAATAAGACAAAGCACGGCGTAAGTGTAATCGATATCAATACTCTCGGCGTTCTTTACATTGTCAGCGGCGATGAGACAATCAAAAACATGAAAGATCTTTCCGGAAAGACGGTTCTTTCAACCGGCCAGGGTGCTTCTCCGGAATATGTTTTAAATTATTTGCTTTCTTCTAACAATGTGACAGACTGCAATGTACAGTTTATGTCAGAAGCCACAGAAATTGCGGCAAAGCTCAAGGAAGATTCTTCTCTTGTTGCGTTGCTTCCACAACCGTTTGTTACTGCTGCCTGCGCGCAGAATCCGGATCTTAAGGTTGCATTTTCTCTTAATGATGCCTGGAATGAAGTTTCTGCCGATTCGAAGCTTCTTACCGGTGTAACCGTAGTTCGCAATGATTATCTTAAGAATCATGCAGATCAGGTGGCTACCTTCTTAAAGGAGCATGCATCCAGCACAGAAAAGGCCAATGCCGATGTTGCGGAAACCGCAAAACTTGTAGCAGAATACGGCATTATCGAGAAGGCACCGGTTGCAGAGAAGGCGCTCCCGAACTGCAGCATTGTATGTCTGACAGGAAACGATATGAAGAGTGCTCTCAGCGGTTATCTGAATGTACTTTATCAGGCAAATCCAAAGTCTGTAGGCGGCAATCTTCCTGAGAATGATTTCTACTTTATCGGATAATACGTTCCGTGACTCCGCCCCATAAACGGTGCGGCTTCAAACTGAAAAAATCTATGAAAAAACGAATAGGAATCGTTATGGTATGGCTCCTGCTTTGGCAGGGGCTATGCCTTTATATTCACAATGATATTCTTTTAGCCGGACCCTTGGAAACGCTCCGGACATTATTACAAATGTTGCAGGAAAAAGAGGTCTATCAGGCCCTCCTTTTTAGTATGATACGAATCATCGGCGGATTTTTGACCGGTTCTGTTTTGGGTATCGTTTTAGGCTGGCTGGCATATCGAATATCCGTTCTTGCAGACATTTTTGCGCCAATGATCGTAACCCTTAAGGCGGTACCGGTGGCAAGCTTTGTGATTATGCTATTGATTTGGGCCGGTAACGTAAATCTCAGCTTTCTGATCAGTCTTTTGGTTGTATTTCCGTTTCTGTATATCAATACGCTGGAAGGCTTACGGACCACCAGCCGAGATCTGATCGAAATGGCATCCGTTTTCCATATTCCATGGGCAAACCGGTTTCGATACATTTATTTTCCGCATCTTTATGGCTATTTATACAGTGCTTTCCAGATTGCTCTGGGGATGTGCTGGAAAAGCGGTGTTGCGGCCGAAGTCATTGGACAGCCGTTACATTCGATTGGAAATGGACTCTATCGCGCAAAGATCTACCTGGAGACCGGAGAACTGTTTGCATGGACGATTCTGGTCATTGTGTTGTCCAGAATCATCGAATATGTATTTCTTTATCTCTTTCGAAAGGCGGCCCGGAAATGATCATAAGCTGTAATCATCTTTATAAACGCTTTCAGGGACAAACGGTGCTTTCCGATCTTTCATTTGATATTGACACCAAAAGTGACCATCCGGATATTCTGTTTTATGGTCCGAGCGGAAGCGGTAAAACCACCTTATTTCGCATTCTGATGGGACTTACCGCACCGGATGAAGGTACTATAGAAATATTAAGCGGAGAAGCTGCCAGCGGCGGTCTCGGACTTCGCTTTGGTACGGTCTTTCAGGAAAATCGTCTTTGCGAAGAATTTTCTGCTTTACAAAATCTTTGTATGATCAGTCCTCTGATCCAGAAAACCGGTGCGAAAAAAATACTGCAGGAACTCCTTCCGGAGATTCCTGTGGAAGAATTATATAACAAACCGGTACAGGCATTCAGCGGTGGGCAGAAGAGAAGGATTGCCATTGCAAGAGCATTGCTTTCTCATTCAGATCTGCTTCTTATGGACGAGCCTTTTACCGGGTTGGACCTCGAAAATCGGCACAGAGTAATCGACATTATATACAAATATAAAGGACATCGACCGCTTTTGCTGGCCAGTCATGAAACGGAAGGCCTGCCGAAAATGCGGGTGATATCAATTAAAACACCGTTTTGTGAATAACATGGAGCAATTTCATTGTATACCTCTCGGCTTGGGCTGAGAGGTATTTTTTTGAAAACCTATTCCTTTAAAAACAAAAATAGTCGGTTTATTGTATATAATGCTCAATATTGTAAATTGATTCAAAGTATTGTTAAGCGTAATATATAACCAAATTAAAAGAATACGGAAAACTTGCGGCTTGGGGAGGATGTAAATGGATAAGAAATATGTTGTTGCAATTGATCAGGGTACTACCAGTTCCCGATGTATTCTGTTTGATCGTACCGGAAAAATCTGCAGTGAGTCACATCGGGAATTTCGCCAGATTTTCCCACAAGCCGGCTGGGTCGAACATGATCCGATGGAAATCTGGTCAACACAGCTTGGAGTTATTTTAGAAGCAATGGGATCGATTGGTGCCCGTTTTGATGAAGTTGCCGCCTTCGGTATTACCAATCAAAGAGAAACGACCGTGATTTGGGATAAAAAAACGGGAAAGCCGATTTACAATGCCATAGTCTGGCAATGCAGACGTACGTCCGGCATGATTGAAAAAATGAAGCAGGAGGGTTGGACGGAGTATGTTCGAAATACTACCGGTCTGCTACCGGATGCATATTTTTCCGCCAGTAAGATTGCATGGATTCTGGATCAGGTTCCGGGCGCCAGAATGCGGGCAAAGCACGGAGAACTTCTGTTCGGAACCATTGATACCTGGCTGATCTGGAATTTGACAGCAGGAAAAGTGCATGTGACAGACTATACCAACGCGTCTCGAACGATGCTTTTTGATATTCATAAGCTGGATTGGGATCCGAAAATTCTTGCGTATTTCGATATTCCGCTTTGCATGCTTCCGGAAGTCCGCCCATCCAGTTTTGTTTATGGTTATACCGCCCGTGAAGTACTGGGGGCAGAAATTCCGATTGCGGGTGCCGCCGGAGACCAGCAAGCAGCCTTGTTCGGCCAGTGTTGCTTCCGGCCGGGAGATGTAAAAAATACTTACGGAACGGGATGCTTCATGCTTATGAATACCGGCGTGGATCCAATCAAATCACAAAACGGTCTTTTAACAACCATCGCTGCAAGTACCGGAGAACGTGTAGAATATGCATTAGAAGGCAGTGTATTTGTGGCCGGTGCCGCAATTCAGTGGTTACGAGATGAAATGCGAATGCTGAAATCCACACCGCAGTCAGAAGAATACTGCACCGCGGTTGAAGATACCAATGGTGTTTATCTTGTTCCGGCCTTCACCGGAATCGGCGCTCCCTACTGGAATCAATATGCCCGCGGCATGATGGTCGGACTTACGCGCGGTGCAAGCAAGGAACATTTCATTCGCGCCGCAGTAGAATCTCTGGCATATCAGGCCAATGATCTTTTAAATGCCATGAAGGAAGAATCCGGACTGGATATACGTTCCTTACGTGTAGATGGCGGCGCATGTGCCAACAATTTCCTGATGCAGTTTCAATCCGACATTTCCCGTCTCGAAATCAAACGTCCAGAGGTGATTGAAACGACAGCCTTAGGTGCCGGCTATCTTGCCGGACTTGCAACGGGATTCTGGAAAGATAAATCGGAAATTTATGAGAACTGGAATTGTAACCGTGAATTTGTTCCTATGCTTTCCGCGGATGATGCAAAAAAGCGGATAAAAGGATGGAACAGAGCAGTCAAAGCCGCTTTATATTGGGCTGAAGAAAGTCTGGAAGAAGAGTGCAATGAAGGAGAGCAGTGAACATGGAATACGATGTAGATGTAACCATCATTGGCGCCGGCGTGACCGGCGCAGCCATCGCCCGGGAATTGTCCAAATATGAATTACGCGTAATGGTTTTGGAAAAAGAAGAAGATGTCTGCAGCGGAACATCCAAGGCAAACAGCGCTATTGTGCATGCCGGTTATGATGCCATGCCCGGAACATGGAAGGCAAAAATGAATGTCCTCGGCGCAAAACGAATCCGAGAGCTTTCCAAAACGCTGGACTTTCCCTATCTTCAAAACGGCTCTATGGTAGTAAGCTTCTCACCGGAAGATCATGAAAAACTGGAAGCCTTATTGGAACGTGGTCGAGAAAACGGCGTGGAAGGTCTGGAAATCCTAAGCGGAGAACAGGCCAGAGCGTTGGAACCTGCGCTTGGCAGCAATGTGGCAGAAGCTTTGCTTGTTCCTACCGGAGGTATTGTATGCCCATTTCAACTGACGCTTGCATTGGCAGAAAATGCGGCAGAAAACGGCGTTGTATTCCGCTTCCTCACCAAAGTGACAAAAATCGATAAAGATGTAGAGGGTTTTCTTCTTCACACTGAAGTAACCGATTCCAATGGAACCATTACAAAGCGAAACATTAAAACACATTATGTGGTCAATGCTGCCGGTGTATATGCAGACCAGTTGCATAATGATGTATCCGGGGAGGCACACAAAATCACTCTGGTTCCTCGACGCGGCGAATACGTTCTCATGGATAAGGAAGCCGGCACTCTGGTAAAACATACCATTTTCCAGCTTCCTACGGAACTCGGAAAAGGTGTTCTTGTTACGCCTACCGTACATGGAAATCTGCTGGTCGGTCCCAATGCTGTCGATCTTTCAGACAAAACCGATACAGGAACAACACCGGAAGGTATCGATGATATTAAAAAACGAGCACTTCTGAGCGTTCCGGAAATTCCGTACGCTCTGACGATTACATCCTTTTCCGGTCTTAGAGCCCATGAATTGCAGGATGATTTCATTCTGTCGGAATGCCCGGATGCTCCCGGTTTTTTCGATGCGGCCGGAATAGAATCCCCGGGGCTTTCCTCTGCACCGGCCATTGGTGAATACATCACTTCACTTCTGGTTAAGAAAGCAGATTGTCCAAAGAAAAAAGAATTCAAGGCAGAGCGAAAAGGCTTTATCGAAGTATCCAAGCTTCCAATGGAAAAACGGAATGAACTGATTAAAAAGAATCCGAAATACGGTGTAATCGTATGCCGATGTGAAAATGTATCGGAAGGAGAAATCCTGGATGCCATTCACCGGCCGCTTGGAGCCGTTTCACTAGATGGAATCAAACGTCGGGTTCGGCAGGGCATGGGACGCTGTCAAGCCGGATTCTGTACACCGAGAACCATGGAGATACTCTCGAAAGAACTGCACATTCCCATGGAAGCCGTCACAAAGAATCGTCCTGGATCGGAAATAATCAAAGGCTAAGGGAGGAACAAACGATGGAGTATCATGAACTGATCGTTATCGGCGGCGGTCCGGCCGGACTTGCTGCAGCAGAAAGTGCCTATGAACAGGGCGTACGCGATATTTTACTTTTAGAACGCGATGTTCGTCTGGGCGGTATTCTGAATCAATGCATTCACAATGGGTTCGGGCTTCATACTTTTCATGAGGAATTGACCGGTCCGGAATATGCGGCACGATTTGAAAAAAAGATTCTCGATCATACTATTTCTTATAAGCTGAATTGCATTGTTGCTGATATCAATGCGCAGAGAGAAGTTACATACATAAACGAAGAGGAAGGGACGGTTACGGTAAAAGCGGGCGCCGTTATTCTGGCCATGGGATGCCGTGAACGCCCGCGGGGAGCATTAAATCTTCCGGGCTATCGTCCTGCCGGTATTTTCACAGCCGGAACTGCACAGCGTCTCATGAATATCGAAGGCTATATGGTCGGAAAGGAAGTCGTTATTCTGGGATCCGGCGACATTGGTCTCATTATGGCACGACGTATGACGCTGGAAGGCGCAAATGTAAAGGTAGTGGCAGAATTAATGCCCTATTCCGGTGGATTGAAGCGTAATATTGTGCAGTGTCTCAATGATTACGACATTCCATTAAAGCTGAGCCATACCGTCGTGAAAATTCATGGAAAAGATCGTGTTACCGGCATTACCCTGGCAGAAGTCGGTCCGGATCGCCGCCCGGTTCCGGGCAGTGAAGAATATTATTCCTGCGATACTTTATTATTGTCCTGCGGACTGATCCCGGAAAATGAGCTCAGTAAAAGTGCGGGCATTACTTTAAGCCGTATAACCAACGGACCGGAAGTTTCGGATAATCTTGAGACCAGCGTACCGGGCATCTTCGCCTGCGGTAATGTTCTGCATGTACATGATCTTGTGGATTTTGTTTCAGAAGAAGCGGCAAGAGCAGGCGCCAATGCGGCCGATTTCATTCGCCGCGGAAACACACGTTCCCGTGACAAAGCCATCGCAATCAAGGCATCGGGAGGTGTGCGTTATACTGTACCGCAGACACTGGATCCGGCACAGATGGCAGACGAAGTGGTGGTGCGTTTTCGTGTGAGCGATGTGTATCAAAACAAGCGGCTCAATGTCTATTATGATAATGAATTAGTCCATTCTGCGAAGAAACGTATTGTTGCACCGGGAGAAATGGAACAGGTGGTTCTGAAAAAGGAAAGCTTCCGCGATAAGCATGTTTCGGAAATCCGTATTCAGCTGGAAGAAGCAGGGAAAGGAGAGGCCTGATGGAAAAACGTGAATTAACCTGTATTCAATGCCCTATGGGATGTGCACTGTCCGTCACTATAGATGAAAATAAGATCGAAGTTACGGGAAACTCCTGCCCACGAGGAGCAAAATACGGAGCAAAAGAAGTAACGGATCCTACTCGTATTGTTACAAGTACCGTTCCGGTTCATCATGGTGAAATTTCGCGCGTGTCTGTAAAAACGGAAAAGGATATTCCGAAAGACAGGATCTTTGCCGTTATGGATGAGATTCGGGATGTGACGGTAGATGCTCCTATACATATCGGAGATGTGGTTCTCTCCAATGTTGCCGGAACCGGCGTTAATATTGTTGCGACCAAAGATGTGGCCGGGATTATCCCAGAGCAGAATTTATAGCCGCTCTACATTTACAATTTCATGAACATTTCCTTTTCTTTCTGTTTTTATGCTACTATGTTTCTATTATGATTTATAAAAGGGGCAGAGAAGTATGACGGCTGAAGAGAAAGAAAAGTTTTTAAGTAATCGCGAGCATCGTATAAAAGCATTATGGATCGGTAATTTTTCATTAGCTTTTTTTCTAATCAGCAGTTTTGGAATCGGACTTTTTTATCTCATAAAGTTCTTTCGTCTTGGATTTCTTCAGGCTGTTTATGAAAACTGGCCGTCCATGCTTCTCTTTTTGGGACTGGAATCGCTGTTGTTTTGGTCCGGCATTATTCTTGTCTATGTGCAGTCCCGGCAGCTTGGTATGAAGTACCGGGTCATCGGAATTCTCTGCGGCTGGATACCGATCGTACATATCCTTGCGTTGCTTGTGATTTTAAATGTTACGTTTCGAGAAGCCGCTTTTGAACATGCGAAAAACCAACTGGATCGCGAACGTCTGACGCAGGAGATTTGCAAAACCAAATATCCGCTTCTTATGATCCATGGCGTTTTTTTTCGGGATTTTAAAACCTTTAATTACTGGGGCAGAGTTCCCAATGAATTGATGCTTCACGGTGCAGAGATATATTACGGCAATCACCAGTCCGCCGCTTCTGTAAAAGACAGTGCAAAGGAATTAGCGGCTCGAATTGATGAAATTCTAGAAGAAAGCCATTGTGAAAAAGTCAATATCATTGCACATTCAAAGGGAGGTCTTGATATTAAAACCGCCGTTTCCGAGTGCAATATTGCGTCTAAAATCGCTTCCATCACCACGATCAATACACCGCATCAAGGGTGTGTATTTGCCGATTATCTTTTAAACAAAGCTCCGCTGAAATTCAAGGAAAAGGTCACCGCAGCATATAATTCCGCCCTGCATGCCATGGGAGATGAAAATCCGGATTTTATATCGGCTGTCACCGATTTAACAGCAAGCCATTGTGCAGAAAACTGGATTGAAACAGGGGCATTTGATTATGATGCCGCCGGAATTTTTACTCAGAGTTTCGGTTCCATTCTGAAAAAATCAGGAAGCGGTGCATTTCCATTAAACTTCAGTTATTTATTCGTTAAGAACTTTGATGGTCCGAATGATGGTCTGGTAGGCGAGCCGTCCTTTCACTGGGGTTCCCGCTATACACTTCTGACTCCGCCGGAGAAACGAGGGATTTCCCATGGTGATATGATCGACCTGAATCGGGAAAATATCCGGGGATTTGATGTAAGAGAGTTTTATGTTGGGGTTGTCGCCGATTTGAAAAACCGCGGATTCTAAACCGTATAGGGTTAAATCGATTCGTTTGCAGAAGAGAAGTCGTTTTATAGTACTGTAGGTCTATAGCGGCTTCTTTTTTTGTGCAGATTTTATATTTCAATATGTCTTTTATGTCGAAAAATTTTGCGGAAAAAGTTATAATAGAAAAAAATAAGCAAATACCTAACGGAGCGTTATTGTATGATACTTATTTTTACCACAAAAGGATGAAACACAAAGCGAACAATATAGGCAGGATGAAAACAAATATAAAAAATGTTTTAAACAAATCCATCTATGTAGGAAAGCGGCTTCAGGCAAACATGAGGGCGCTCGCTTTTGTGAGCATTGTCACGGTTATCCTTAGTGCCATTTTGATGGCTGCAAATATAATAATGCGCGATACCAAAATGCTTATTGCTGCCACTGTCACGCTCTGTGCCAGCAGTGCCTGTGC
>ONLM01000158.1 GCA_900318695.1 uncultured Eubacteriales bacterium
AATAGCCGGGCAGATACCATAATTTCCATTGAGATCGGCGTAAACCGCACCCTTGGAACCCATGGTCACAACCATCTTCGGGATATTGGCGGAAGCCACATTTCGTGCCATAAGCGGTGCCAGTTCCTCTGCAGAAAGCATCTCATAATCATCGGAGAACAGAAGTCCTGCCTCCTCCTGATTACATACAAGGCAACCGGTCCGCTGCATCAGATCACGACGTTCCATCGCAATTGACATATTGGATACCACCGCATAAACCTTCTTGCCGTATTTGTCTGCCAGATTAAATACCTTTTTCAAAATCTGTGCTTCCATATCGATCTCTACCGCAATACTGTCCGCATTCTTGAAGATCTCTTCACCATGTTCATCCAACATGGTCCCCACGGAGGTAAGATCCGGACGCTTCGAAATCGAGGCAACCACATCGCCGTCATTGTCAAAAATTGCAAGCCATGTACCAAGTCCCTCATCCTCACGGGCAATATACTCTGTATTTACGTTGTGACGCTGCAGCTTATGGATTACGTCATCGCCGATACCACTGTTATCCACAACACTGATAAACGTCGGCTTGAGTTCCACGTTCGCAATATCCTCCACTACATTACGGCTGACACCGCCATGCACCTGAATGACACGACCGGCGTTTCGTCCGCCCGGCACGTAATTTGTCAAAGGATAGCCCTTAATATCCACAAAAGTTGCACCTAATACCACAATTCCCATTCGTTTTGTTTCCCTTTTCTCTTCTTCCGGCCGCTCATTTGCCGAAATGTTTATATCCCTTTTCATTTCTATCACCGTAACTCCCTCACATGTATATCGGTTCTATTAGCATAACCGAATCGGGAGATTTTTCAACCACATATTTGACCCTCCCGAACACGAAGAACGAAGTCTTTGGCATGGCAAATCCTTTTACTACTTACCGCATCATATTGGTGACAAAAATCTCGATTCCGATCCCGATCAGAATGACGCCGCCCAGAATATTGGCTTTCCCGGCCAGTTTCAAACCAAAAACCCGTCCCAGCAGCAATCCGGCAATACAGATCACAAAGGTAACCGCCGCAATAATGAGAGAAGCCGTAAAAGCCTCCATCAAATGATAATTTGCAATGGTAAATCCGACAGAAAGGGCGTCTATCGAGGTAGCGATCCCCTGCATCATCAATGTCTTTCTATCCAGCTTCCATGTATCTTTACCAGACACCGTCTCGGCATTTCCGGCATCCTGAATCATTTTCCAGCCGATATGGCTGAGCAGCAGTAAGGCAATCCACGGAATCAATTTCTGAAAGAAACTGAAATACAGCACGATCGTATGAACACAGATCCATCCGACCATCGGCATAAACCACTGAAAAAAAGCAAATGTCCCGGCAATGCATCCCATCTCGGATTTCTTCATTTCCGGATTCTCCAAACCATCCGCCATGGATACGGAAAAGGCATCCATCGCAAGCCCAACGCCGCATAAAAGGCTCTGCAGTACAAACTGAATCATATTTTCTCCCATGAACATTAGCACAAATAAAAAACAGGCTGCTAAAAGCCTGTTTTCTAAACAATAACTAATAAAATGCCACGAACTTATTAGTTAGTCAATAAAAACAATATATCGAATATCCTATGATTACAGCATCTTTAGAAATTCTTCTTCTGTCACTGCACGGGAGAATAAAAATCCCTGATATTCCTGCACTTTTTTGGACTTAAAATACGCAAACTGTTCTTCCGTCTCTACGCCCTCGACCGCAATCGCCAGTCCCTGATCCGCCGCATCCTGAAGGAATTTATCCATCTGTTCACTGCCTTTTCCGTCAATGACATTTTCCGCCAGCATACTATGTCCGAATTTCACCCCGCTGATCGGTATGCCATCCAACATATCTTTTTGCAGAATTCCTGCGCCAAAGTCATCAACTGCAACCACAAATCCGGCATCCCGGACACCTTTTACCCATTCACCAACGCGGTCATACTGCCGGTGAAACGCATCCTCCGAAATTTCAATGGAAATCTGTTCCGGCTCTACTTGAAAGATCTTGGCAAAATCCTGTAGACGCTTTATACAGTTATCCTCTTCAATATGCCAATGAGAAAAATTCACCGCAATATTTCGTCCTGCAAATTTCTCTCTATTCTGGGACATCATCCGCATAACCTGTTCCAGAACATACCAGTCAATCGCATTGATCATCGGTGTCACCTCAACGCGGCGGATGAAATAAAGCGGTGGTATGATCGTGCCATCTTTTTTCACCCAGCGCACCAAAGATTCTCCGCCAATGATCTTACGATCCGCATTAAACTGTGCCTGATAATACGGCTTTAACTCGCCACTATGAAGAGCTTCAAATACATAATTAACAATTGTATCCATTTCTGCTTCCTATTCCACACACTATACTTACTACACTACCGTATTTGAAATTAATATCGTCACAACGCCGTTAAAATATTATCTTTTCCGCATCAAAAAAAGAATTCTGCCCCGTAAGACTCCACCCCGATCCGGCAAAAAAGCCAAAAAGAAAAATCAAAAAGGGATCCTCATAAAATGAGAATCCCCTTTACTTATATTAATTTAGAACTTACCGGCTTTAGCAGCTTCCTCTACAGCAACGGCTACAGAAACAGTAGCACCAACCATAGGGTTGTTACCCATTCCGATCAGACCCATCATCTCAACGTGAGCAGGTACGGATGAAGAACCGGCAAACTGTGCATCACTGTGCATACGTCCCATAGTATCTGTCATACCATAAGAAGCAGGACCGGCTGCCATGTTATCCGGGTGAAGTGTACGACCTGTACCACCGCCGGATGCAACAGAGAAGTAGTTCTTTCCGGCCTCAAGACGCTCCTTCTTATAGGTTCCGGCTACCGGATGCTGGAATCTGGTAGGGTTTGTGGAGTTACCTGTGATAGAAACATCAACATTCTCCTTCCACATGATTGCAACACCCTCTGATACAGAGTTTGCACCATAGCAGTTAACCTTGGCACGTGGGCCATTGGAATAAGCAATACGCTCTACTTCCTTAACTGTATTGGTATATGGATCATACTCTGTCTCTACAAAAGTAAAACCGTTGATTCTGGAAATGATCTTTGCAGCATCCTTTCCAAGACCGTTCAGGATAACTCTCAGCGGCTTCTGACGAACCTTGTTTGCATTGTTTGCAATACCGATTGCACCCTCTGCAGCGGCGAATGACTCATGTCCTGCCAGGAAACAGAAACACTCTGTATCCTCGGAAAGAAGCATCTTACCAAGATTACCATGGCCAAGACCTACCTTACGGTTGTCTGCAACAGAACCCGGAATACAGAAAGCCTGAAGACCCTCACCGATTGCAGCGGCAGCATCTGCTGCAGTTCTGCAGTTCTTCTTGATTGCGATTGCAGCACCGGTAATATATGCCCATGCAGCATTTTCAAAGCAAATTGGCTGTACGCCCTTTACCATATTATAAACATCGAGACCTGCGTCCTCTGTCACCTTGCGTGCTTCCTCGATATCCTTGATACCAACTGCATTTAAAGCTTCATTGATCTGCTTAATACGTCTCTCGTATCCTTCAAATAATGCCATATCTATGTCCTCCTTCCGCTCGATCAATCCTTACGAGGGTCGATAATCTTAGCAGCATCAGCAACACGGCCATACTGACCCTTTGACTTCTCCCATGCTGTGTTAGGATCGTCGCCCTTCTTGATGAAATCTGTCATCTTTCCAAGGTTAACAAACTGATAACCAATGATCTGATCCTTGTCATCGAGCGCAATGCCGGTTACATAACCTTCTGCCATTTCAAGATATCTAGGACCCTTCTTAAGAGTACCGTACATGGTACCAACCTGTGAACGGAGGCCCTTTCCAAGGTCTTCGAGACCTGCACCGACTGCAAGACCGTCATCTGAGAAAGCAGACTGAGAACGACCATATGCGATCTGTAAGAAAAGCTCTCTCATCGCTGTATTGATCGCATCACATACGAGGTCCGTATTTAACGCTTCAAGAACGGTAAGGCCCGGAAGAATCTCTGCTGCCATAGCTGCAGAATGTGTCATACCGGAACATCCGATGGTCTCTACAAGAGCCTCCTGAATGATACCGGCCTTAATATTCAGAGAAAGCTTACAAGCACCCTGCTGAGGAGCACACCAGCCTACACCGTGTGTAAATCCGGAAATATCCTTTACTTCCTTGGACTGAACCCACTTTCCTTCTTCTGGAATAGGAGCAGCACCATGATGAACACCCTGCGCAACAGGGCACATGTTTTCAACCTCATTTGTATAGGTCATATGAATCTCCTTTCAATTATCTATATGCGAGCACATAGACCAACTCGAATCTTAATGTCCAGAACAGCCCTCCTGCCATTCTGAAACCGAATTTATTTTCCCACATTCGATGGGCTTTTTCAAGTAGATTGTCTAAAATTTCACGAATATATTGTATACACGTATTCGCTTTTCGAACGCTTCTTTGTGGAAAATAAACAGAGAGCCATAAAGGCTCTCTGTGAAAATAACCAAATCACTTATTTCTCAAATATTCGTCGATACCCTGCGCGGCAGCCTTTCCTGCGCCCATGGCAAGAATAACGGTAGCAGCACCGGTAACAGCATCACCGCCTGCATAAACGCCCTGCTTTGTGGTCTCGCCGTTTTCTTCCTTGGCAATGATACAACCGTGCTTGTTGGTATCCAGTCCCTTTGTGGTGTCTTTGATCAGCGGGTTCGGTGAAGTACCGAGGGACATGATCACCATATCGCATTCCATATCATATACATCACCCGGAATCGGTTCCGGTCTGCGACGTCCGGAAGCGTCCGGTTCACCCAAAGCCATACGCTGGATCTTAATACCCTTTACCCAGTCGTTTTCATCTGTATAGATTTCTACCGGATTCTGAAGGAGATCAAAAATAATGCCTTCCTGCTTTGCATGATGCACCTCTTCCCGTCTGGCCGGAAGTTCTTCCTCGGAACGACGGTATACCACATGCACTTCTGCGCCGAGACGGAGTGCGGTTCTGGCTGCATCCATTGCCACATTTCCGCCGCCGACAACAACGACCTTCTTGCCAACCTTAATCGGTGTATCGGAATCTTCGCGGTATGCTTTCATAAGATTGTTTCTGGTCAGGAATTCATTGGCACTGTATACGCCATTGGCAGTTTCACCCGGAATGTTCATGAAACGCGGAAGACCGGCACCGGAACCAATAAATACCGCATCAAAGCCCTCTTCATTCAGCAGTTCATCTACGGTTACCGAACGGCCGATGATAACATTGGTATCAATCTTAACACCCAGCTTCTTTACATTTTCAATCTCCGGTCTCACAACGCGGTCTTTCGGGAGACGGAACTCCGGAATTCCGTAGATCAGAACGCCGCCCGGCTGATGGAATGCTTCAAAAATGGTTACATCATATCCAAGCTTTGCGAGATCACCGGCACAAGTAAGTCCGGAAGGTCCGGAACCGACAATCGCTACGCGCTTGCCGTTTGGCTTGCCCGGCTTTGCTGCAACATAATCATGCTCTCTGGCCCAATCGGCAACATAACGTTCCAGCTTACCGATGGAAATCGGCTCGCCCTTAAAGCCACGGATACATTTTCCTTCACACTGTGTTTCCTGTGGGCAAACACGTCCGCAAACCGCCGGAAGTGCAGAAGATAATCCAATAACATCTGCCGCGCCCTTGATGTCTCCATCCTTAACCTTCTGGATGAAATCCGGAATATGAATGGAAACCGGACAGCCCTTCACGCACTGGGCATTCTTACAATTCAGGCAGCGCTCTGCCTCTGCCTTTGCCTCTTCATCATTGTATCCCAGGCAAACCTCTTCAAAGTTTGTCGCTCTAACCTTTGGATCCTGCTCACGGACAGGAACTCTTTTCAATACGTCCATTTTGCACCTCCCGATTAATGATCCGCTTCGCATCCGCCAGAATGGGTTGCCCCTTCCTGGAGTTCCAGCATTGCCCTTTGCTCTTCGTCCTTATACTGTCTCTGACGCTTCATCGCAAGATCAAAGTCAACGAGGTGTCCATCGAACTCCGGACCGTCAACACAGGCAAATTTAACTTGTCCATCTACAATAAGACGACAAGCGCCGCACATTCCGGTACCGTCAATCATAATCGGATTCATGGAAACAATAGTTGGAATATTAAGCGCCTTTGTTGTAAGGCAGGCGAACTTCATCATGATAACCGGTCCGATGGCGATACACTTTGTATACTTCTTACCGCCTTCTACCAGCTTTTTAAGAATATCGGTTACCACACCTTTATCGCCGTAAGAACCGTCATCGGTACATACGTAAACATTCGCCGCAACCTTACGAAGGTCTTCCTCCATAATCAGAAGTTCCTTATTTCTGGCACCGAGGATCACGTCCGCCTCAATGCCATGTTCATGAAGCCATTTAACCTGTGGATAAACCGGAGCAGCGCCCACACCACCGGCAATAAAGATGATCGACTCCTTCTTGAGTTCTTCAAGCGGAGTTTCGATCATATCCGAAGGCTTACCGAGAGGTCCTACAATGTCGGTAAAAGAATCGCCGGCCTTAAGATGGGACATCTTTTCTGTAGAAGCACCAACAACCTGAAATACGATGGTGATGGTCTCTTCCTTACGATCGTAATCAGCAATGGTAAACGGAATTCTCTCACCGAGTTCACCAAGCTTTGCAATCATGAACTGACCAGGTTCACATTTGGCGGCAACGAACGGTGCCTTAATGACCATGAGCCAGTCTTTGTCAACTAAATGCTCAACTTTTAAGATTTCGTACATGATCTCCTCCATGTGTTCATTTAGTCCCTGCTTTCCGGTTCAGTTTCCGGTAAAACAAATAGCGGACCACAATTGTTTAAATTATAACAATTTATGATCCGCAGTTCAATATATTTTTAACCATAATGTATAGAAATGGCAGCCATTCTTTTTTGGTTTTGTGTATTTTTATCAGTGTTATTTCATGCCTTTTTCTGAAGCACTACGATTTCCCCACTGGCATACCAATCCTTCATGCCTTTCATAGGCATTTTTCATACGTCCTCTTTCTGCTTCTGTTCCGAAACAGCCGTCTGAAACTTCACTGCTTTATAATACGGCGCCATACCAAAAAGATATGCATTGGCCGCAATCCGGGCCACTTCTTCTGCCGGTTCCTTGAAATTGCCCGAGGTCCAGCGGTGAAGAATACCCATAATGCCGCCGATGGCATAGGCAATGTTGTAATTCAGCAGCGTTGCAGACTCTGCATTCTGCAAAAGGTTTTTCGTGGCTACCGGTACATAATGATGAAAGAGCAACAGCGCCTTCCGAATATAGGATTCTGCATTGACGCTTGTGATTACCGTAGCAAGATACGGATGCTCCTCAATATAATGACAGGTGGAAAGAAAGAACATCTCGCAGTCCTGCCGGTGACCGTTTGGATGGAAGCTTTGAAGCATTTCCCGGATCTCACGCAGTGTCCGGTCCTCCATCGCCGCCAAAAGAGACGGCATATCCTTATAATGATTATAGAAGCTGCCACGGGCGATTCCGGCCTGTCGGATCACATCGGAAACCGTAATCTTTCCGACCTCCTTTTCCCGCGCCAGACGTTCAAATGCCCCAAAAATCGCTTCTTCTACAATGCGGTACCGCTCGTCCATCTTTTTTTGTGTTCCTGTTTCCATAAAACCTCCAACCTGTTTACAAAAGCGACCGCTATAATCATTTCAGCAGCGGTAAAAACGCACTGGCCAGTCCTAAAAAGATAAAGAACCCCAGTGTATCGGTTGCCGTCGTGATAAAAATAGACGATGCCAGTGCCGGGTCGGCATTTAAACTTTCCAGAATCAACGGAACCAGAAATCCGAATAAAGCCGCGACCATAAGATTACCGATCATAGCCAGGAAGATGATCACCCCAAGGAATGGATTTCCGTAAATAATTGCTACCGCAACACCGGTAACGGCTCCTGTAGCCGCACCGTTTACAGCACCCAGCAGAACTTCCTTTACCAATGCCTTCCAGCATTCACTCAGCTTCACTTCTCCTGTTGCAAGTTCTCGAATCATAACGGACATCGTCTGACTTCCCGCATTGCCACCCATGCCGGATACAATCGTCATTGTAGCAGAAAGTGCCACCACCTGTGCGATCGTATCCTCAAAAATCTTGATTGCAAACGATGCCAGAAAGGCGGTACACAGATTGACAAGAAGCCATGGCAAACGCATACGAACCGATTCAAACAGGGTCGTATCCAGACCTTCTTCGGCGGATGTACCACCCAAATGCGCGATATCCTCATCGTGCTCTTCATTGATGACATCGATGATATCATCGACGGTAATGATACCCAGAATCGAACCCTTACTGGAGACGACCGGAATCGCCTGCAGATCGTATTTGGATACAACCTGGGCAACCTCCTCCTGGTCTACTTCCGGTTCTACGGAAATGACCTGATCGTCCATGATTTCATTCAGCTTTTTATTTCGCGGTGAACTGAGAAGATCGCGCAGATCGACGGTACCGATCAGTTTTTTCATGCGGTCTTCATCGGTTACATAGATGGTTTCAATCACTTCTGTTTTCGGACCGATCTCACGTATCGTATCCAGTGCTTCCGCACAGGTACGGTCTTCCCTTAGCGCAATGTACTCGGTGGTCATAATACCGCCAGCCGAATCGTCCGGGTACTGAAGCAACGTATGAATGATCCGCCGGTCTCCGGCCTTCATCTTATTGAGCAGGCGCTTTCTGCGGTAGACTTCCATCTCCCCCAGGATATCTACGATATCATCCTTTGACATGTCTTCGAACATCTCAAGGAGCGTCTCATCATCAATATGTTCACTCAGTCGCTGACGCGTTTCATCGTCCGCTTCCTCCATGACCTCTGTCAGCTGTTCGGTGTCAAGAAAATCCGGAAGTTTATCGATATCCTCATCATCCAGATCATCCAGCTCTTCTACGAAGTCCTGCGGCTGCATGTCCTCGTAGTAGTCTCCGATGTTTTCCTTGTTGCCTTCGTCAATGAGATCTTCCAGCTCGTCTTCATTCTCATCCCGGACATAGTCATCATCAAATTCATCCGAATCGGTATGAATCAGATTTCGTCCGTCATCTTTACGGTCCTCATCCGGAATGGATTCAAACAGGTCCGTAAGGTTCGGCCTGGATTCCTCCGGAATCTCCGGTTCCTCCTCTTCCGGTATTTTATCGGGGTGTAAGCTTTCTTCCTTTTCGGCTAACAGAGCCTCCTGCTCTTTGTTTTCCTGATTCAGTGCGTCTTTTATAGCTATACCTCCCTGATATCCGGAATTTCCCGTGAAACCCCTATATTTATGCTGTGAATGTCAAAAACCTATATCACTCACTCGTAATGCTCTGCATTCGCATAGTTAGTAATAGTTTATCCGATTTTATATTTTTTGTATAGCAATAGATTGGTACTTTTGCCCCGCCCGTGCAAGCACGGCGTCCGCTTGGCGGCTTTATAGCTGCATCTCGCGCATCGCGCTCGATTTCCTTCGCCGTCCAATGTCCGCCCGTGCAAACACGGCGTCCGCTTGACGGCTTTATAGCAAAAAATCCCCCGGCATAATAGCCGGGGAACTGTTTTAGAATAATATTTTGAGGAGGCAAATTTAAAAAT
>ONLM01000171.1 GCA_900318695.1 uncultured Eubacteriales bacterium
CTTTGGCAAGTCGCCTGGCAAACTTTATCAACACCATGACCGGAGAATTACAGGATGCCAATGAGCAGCTGACCGTACTTCTGAAGCAGGCGACCACCGATGCACTGACTACATTATGGAATCGTGGAGAAATTGAACGCAGAATATGTCAATACGGTTCCGAAAACCCAAATCATTCATGGTCTCTCATCATGACAGACATCGACGACTTCAAAGAAATCAATGATACCTACAGTCACTCAGAAGGTGACTTTGTATTGAAAAAGGTATCCGATACCATGAAGGGAATCGTGGAGAAGTACTATCCCAAGGCCTCGACTGGCCGGTGGGGCGGTGAGGAATTTATGATTCTTCTTCCGGATGTCTCCACAGATGACGCTGCGAAGCTCGCAGAAATCCTGCGCTGTGCAATCACCTGGATTCCATTCAGTTCAAGTCGTCCTATTTCTATGAGCTTCGGTGTTACATCACATCGAAAAAATGAATCCATAAAATCCACTCTTCTACGTGTGGATCAGGCATTATACGCCGCAAAGGCCGGTGGAAAAAACACCGTATACAAAACATAAACGCATTATAAAAGAAGGGAGAAAAACCAGTCGGTTCTTCTCCCTTCTTTTTGAGAATTCCATGATTTTTGCAATCCCGCTCTATGTTCCAAGCACCATTATAACTTAAACTTATTTACCTCATCCGAAAGGATACCGGCCTGTCTTGTAAGTTCCTGACTTGATGCAGCACTTTCCTCTGCTGTTGCAGCATTGGTCTGAACAACACTAGAAATCTGATCAATACCCTGCTTGATCTCATTAAGAGACTTCTGCTGCTGATCTGTCGCAGCTGTAATCTCTCCAATAAGCTGTACTGCCTTTTCTGTCGATTCCTGCGTACTCTTCAAATACTTTGCTGCCTGAAGTGTAATTGTATCTCCCGTCTGTACAGCCGAAATCGTCTCCGTAATAAGATTGGAAGTGTCTAATGCTGCTGTAGATGATTTTCCGGCAAGATTACGTACTTCATCCGCAACAACTGCAAATCCCTTACCGGCAGCACCCGCTCTGGCGGCCTCTACTGCCGCGTTAAGGGCAAGAATATTGGTCTGGAATGCAATGTCATCAATTGTCTTGATAATCGTGGAGATGCGCTGTGATTTATCGGTAATGTCTTCCATAGCCTTCCGAAGATCAACCATCTGTTCATTACTTGTCCGAATCTGTACCTCCGCACTGCGGATCTGTTGCTCTGCCACCTTGGCATTCTCTGCCATATGAACGGTCTCATCATTGATCTGGGTGATTTCAGCGGACAACTCTTCAATCGAGCTTGCCTGCTCCGTTGCACCTTGTGCAAGTCCCTGTGCACCGGCAGAAATCTGTACCGCTCCACCATCTACGAGCTTTGCGGAATCCATAATAGAACCAACAATTCCGCTAAGCTGTTTAATGAGATTATCCAAATTCATTTTAAGCTTGGCAAACTGACCAACATACTCTCTCTTCAGCTCAATCTTAAGATTACCCTGCGATACTTCTGATAATGCATCTGAAATTTCATCAATATAGCCCTGATAGTTTTTGAGCTGCTCCGTTGTTTTACTGAAGGCCACTGCCAACTGACCGATTTCGTTCTTTGAACTCGTAGGCAATGTTACATCGAAGTCGCCTTCGGAAATTTTCTCTGCGGCAACTGTAACTTTACGAAGCGGTACCGTAATAACCGTACTAATTACAATGAGAAGTGTCAGCACAATTACAACAAGTACAACTAACATGATGATAAAGCAGATCTTCTGGAAATTTCTGGCCTGCGCCAATACACTCTCTTCTGCAACCGTAGAATATAGTATCCAGTTTGTATTCGGCACCTCGGATGCTGCAACATAATAGTTCGTTGCCCCATCCTTAATGATTTCCGCCTTATCCGCACTAACACTCTTTACTGCCTCCTTCAGCAGAGCCTCCTTAGAATCCTCCACCTTAGAACCATTCAGTGATACATCCGGATTGGCAACAATCATACCATCTGCAACAATTGCCGTTTTTCCTGTTTTCATCGGAGTCAGGGACAAGGTCTCATTTGTAATAGAATCCAAAAATACATCAATACCACCTACTCCGTAATCACCATTTTTAAATTTGATCTTTCGGCAGAATGTCACACAAAGCTTTCCTGTAAGTGCATCTACATATGGCTCTGTTGCTGTAAACGTATCGTAATTAATACCTTCCTTATACCATCCTCTTTCCGTGGACTTGTATCCCTCCGGCGGAGTACTGAAATCCGCATAATACATATCATTATCATAATAGCCAATATAAATACCGCTGTTTTCCAGCGAACCCATATTTACTGTATTATGCATATATGCCTGAATTGCTCTTCGATCTGCGAAATCCTGCGTTTCAAGTGTCGTAACATACGCTTCTGCACGTGCAAGAATTGTATTAACCTGAGCACCAAACCGTTCTGCATTATTATCTGACTCGGATTGTAACTCCGTTATAGACAGGCTTTTGATCTGCGCTTCGGACTGTCCGCTTAAAAATAAAATAATACCTACAATACTGATGACTGTAATTGGAACAAGAATAAAAAGTAAAGTTTTACTGATGCTCCGTTTTGGTCCACGCCGATTATACGACTGCGACTTAGGTTTGCTAAAAAACATTTTCCCCTCCTATACCCTTAAAGGTAAAATAATGCATGTAACTAATTCTGCACTATTATTCTTTTCGACCGCTTTTTATGTTTTATAAAATTTTAACAAAATTTCAATATATAAATTTATTTTTTATATAGTCTTACAATATTTTGTTAATTCCTGCCTACTCTTTTTTATGCAAAAAAATTGCACGGAAAACCGTGCAATTCGTTTATATACATGTTTCTATTTTTCTTCTACCGGATCACGCTTCACCGTAAGCCGTACGCGTGTTACACGCCGATCACCAACTTCAAGCACCTTGATCACATTGGGACCGATCGTCACGACATCCCCTACCTTGGGCATCGTCATCATATGATCCAGTATCCAACCATTCACCGTTAAGGATTCCGGTTCCTCTTCTTCCTCATAATGCAATGTCTCAAACACTTTATCAAGATTTGCAGAACCATTTATAATGTATTCGTTTTCAGAAATCTTCTGGATATCCTGCACCACTTCTTCGTGTTCATCCCAGATTTCGCCTACCAGTTCCTCAATGATATCCTCAATCGTCAGCATACCGACGGTTCCGCCATACTCATCAATAATGATGGCCACATGCATTTTCTTCCGCTGCAGTTCACGAAGCAGTTCACCAATCGGTTTATGCGGCGTAACAAAAATCACCGGACGGATAATGTCCTTGATGCTTTGCTTGGTTGTATAAATCTTGTTATAAAAATCTTTCTGATAAATGATACCAATAATATCATCTATATCTTCTTCATAGACCGGAAGTCTGGAAAATCCGGTTTCACCAAAGATCTTCGCCACTTCCTCGTTTCCGAGCTCAGACGAAATCGCCTCCATATCCACGCGAGGCGTCATAATATCTTCCGCTTCCGTCTCATTAAAATCAATGGAATTATGAATCAAAAAGCTTTCCTGATTATCAATACCGCCTTCTTTTTCCGCTTCCTTGACGATCGTAAGAATTTCCTCATCTGTAACGGACTCATCATCTGTGGCCTTAAAAACAAGGCCCAGCATCTTCTGCCATAGTCCAAACAGGAGATTGAACGGTGTAAAAACGGTCATAAGAAACTTTAAAAATGGCGCCGAAAACATCGCTAAACGGTCCGCTGAACTTTTGGCAATCGTCTTTGGCGAAATCTCACCAAACAACAGCAAAAGAATCGTGGTAATCAATGTAGAGATCCCGGATCCCATTTCTTCTCCAAACTTTGCGACACACAGAACCGTGGCAACCGACGTTGCAAGAATATTCACAATATTATTTCCGATCAGAATTGTGGACAACAAATTATCATAATGATCTAAAAGCTGCAGCACCAGCCTTGCTCTCGGATTTTTATCCGCCATGCTTTTCAAGCGGATTTTATTCACAGAATTGAATGCGGTTTCTGTCGCAGAAAAAAATGCTGACAAGATAACACAAATTAAAATAATGGTTAGACCACTTTGATCCGACATTTGTCCTCCTGAAATAATACGTTCCAATATGAATGCTAATCTAATCCAGAACCCGCTGTATGTCAAGTAGTCTCCGGCTCATCAAGATATCCATACAGAAAGCGCTGAGCAAGAGAGCCAGCAAAAATATTTTTACGGGCTTCTTCTATAGAGAACCAGGCCCAGGAATCAATTTCCCGATTTGGTTCTGCTGCCTCACTGTCCACAATGACAGTAAAGTTCTCCATTAAGGTATTGGACGGCGCATAATATTCCGTCCGGTTAAATCGAAGAGACTCTACTTTTAATCCAAGCTCTTCCATAACTTCCCGACAGACCGCCGTTTCGGCATTTTCTCCCTTATTAATATAACCGGCTACCAGAATGTAATGATCCCTCCCGTATTGCTTGATCAGAAGAATCTTATCCTTTGTTCTATTCATTACAATCATACTAACGGCTGTATTAAAAAACGGAAAACGATAATCCCCGCAATGTTCACAATACGGAACAATTCCTTCTCCTTCCAATGCTTTCATTATAAGTTTTGTTCCGCATTCGGGACAATATTTTAAACCTGGCTGCGCCATGAATTCCTCCAAACAATACTTTATTCTAAAAATTTCTGTTCTGCTTTTTATGACGGGAGCTCAACTTCACCACAGAGATTAATGGAAAAATACTCGCGGATTTCCTGCGGATTTGTAGTCTGTCCAAGCACCCACATAAGCTTTGTCACCGCTGCTTCCGTTGTCATATCATACACTTGAAGCACACCCGCATCCAACGCTCTGCGGCCCGTCTCATATACCATAAGATTGCTTCCCTGGAAACGGCACTGTGTTCCTACCAGAATCGTAATTCCCTGCTCTACCAGTTCCTGAATGCAAGCAATAAAATCATGCTTCAAATACGGCATTCCGCCGAGACCGTACGCTTCAATATAAATCGCCTTACAGCCTTCCTGTACCAAGGATTTTAAGAGCGAACGATGCATGCCCGGAAACAACTTAACAAC
>ONLM01000131.1 GCA_900318695.1 uncultured Eubacteriales bacterium
ATTCCATTCACCTTTTTCTTTATTCTGATCTGAATTTTATGCTTTAAGATGCTGGTTTCGAATTTCCAGACTCATCATTTCCGCCGCTTTCGGTAAAAGTTTCCATTCTGCCTGTTCCATGACTCGCTTTTGAAGGATCTCCGCTGTGTCCCCTTCTTTGATTTCTACGGCTTTCTGCAGAAGAATGCGTCCGCCGTCCGGAATTTCATTAACCAGATGCACGGTGGCACCGGTTACTTTTACACCATAAGCCAGAGCAGCTTCATGCGGCTTAAGACCGTACATGCCTTTGCCGCAGAAACTTGGAATCAGGGATGGATGGATATTGATGATCCGGTTTGCATATTTCTTTGTAAAGTTTTCACTCAATATGGTAAGGTAGCCCGCCAGGATGATGAGCTCAATATCATGGGCCTCCAGAATAGAGAGGAGCTTTGGTTCATCTTTATGAACGACCACATGCTCGATTCCGGCCTGTTCTGCACGTTCGAGGGCATAAATGCCATCCCGGGATCCGACAACAAGACGGATCTCACCGTCCGGAATCTCACCGCGGGACTGGGCATCAATCAGTGCCTGTAGATTTGTACCGCCGCCGCTTACGAGAACGGCAATTTTTGTCTTTTGATTCATGATATGCTCCCGGGAAATTAATGATGGAACAGGCGCATGCCGGTAAATGCCATGACCATATTGTACTTATCGGCTGTATCAATGACGTGGTCGTCACGAATGGATCCGCCCGGCTCTGCAATAAAGCTGACACCGGATTTACGGGCACGCTCGACATTGTCTCCGAATGGGAAGAAAGCATCCGAACCTAAAGCAGTACCGGTCAGAGAATGAAGATAGGTCTTCTGCTCCTGTCTTGTAAAAGGTTCCGGCTGAGTTGTGAAATACTGCTGCCATGCACCGTCTTTCAGGACATCCTCGTACTCTTCTGAAAGATAGACATCAATGACATTGTCACGGTCAGCGCGGCGAAGACCTTCTTTGAACGGCAGATTCAAAACGCGGTCGGTCTGACGAAGATGCCAGTGATCGGCTTTATCGCCGGCAAGACGGGTACAATGTACGCGGGACTGCTGTCCTGCACCGACACCGATGGCCTGACCGTCTTCTGCATAGGCAACAGAATTGGATTGCGTATACTTCAATGTAATAAGAGCAATGGTCAGATTGAGTTTTGCTTCATCAGTGAGTTCGTGATTTTTGGTCACAATGTTAGCAAAGGCCTCATCGGTAACCTTGTATTCATTCCGTCCCTGTTCAAATGTGACACCAAAGACCTGCTTGTGCTCAATCGGTGCCGGTCGATAGGTCGGATCAATCTGAATGATATTGTAGTTTCCTTTTTTCTTTGTCTTTAATATGGCAAGTGCTTCGTCGGAATAACCAGGGGCGATGACGCCGTCGGAAACTTCCCGGTGAATGATTTTAGCGGTTACCGCATCACAGACATCGGAAAGTGCGATAAAGTCGCCATAGCTGGACATACGATCAACGCCGCGGGCTCTGGCGTAGGCACAGGCAAGCGGAGAGGTGTCGAGATCATCGATGTCATCTACAAAGCAGGCTTTCTTTAATCGATCGGAAAGCTTCCGGCCGATGGCAGCGCCGGATGGAGATACATGCTTGAAGGAGGCAGCAGCAACAAAGCCGGTGGCCTCCTTTAAATCGGAAACCAGCTGCCAGGAATTCAAGGCGTCCAAGAAATTAATATAACCCGGACGCCCGTTGAGAATTTCAATCGGGAGATCGCTGCCGTCATGCATATAGATCTTTGCCGGTTTCTGATTTGGGTTCATGCCATATTTCAGTTCAAATTCCTTCATGATACGTTCCTTTATCCTTCCTTCACCTGCGTATATTTATTGATCATTCTGTTCTCAACCTGGCCGCTGACCACATTGATATAACGGACATATAAAGAGATTTTATTGTCTTCATTCAAGTTGTTCCAGATCAGATCGGCCATCTCTTCTGCAGAATCCGGAATGGTAATGCGTTCCGGCTCGCCGCAGAATGTAGGGATCGGATCGCCATTATGCTGGTAGGTATGAATGAAATGGCCGAGTCCGTTTTCCAGATGGTAGCTGTAGGTATAGCGTGCGCAATGTTTGCCCTCGGCATCTTCTGCCTTCAGAATGGACATTTTATAGCGCTCTGAACCGTCAAGCTGTACCAGACCGGAGATGCGTGGTGTCCAGTTTGGACCGTCCGGTTCGAACCGGCGGGTTTCCAGTGCCTCTTCAAAGCTGTTTCCGTCCTTTAGGAATTCATAAATGGTATCTGTCTGATCACCGTTTGTGACGATCAGATTGCTGCCGATTCGGCGAATCGGATGGTAGATAATGAGGCTTGGATCCTCAACCTTGCGGCTGTCGGCCGGATAAATGGTGACGGTATCGCCCTCTTCTGTAAAGATACGGTTCCGGGAGTTATTGGAACGTCCCATAATAAAATAGGCAACAGCAATCGAGTTTCCGTCTGCGGATTTGCCAATGACAATGCCGCGGCCCGGATATTCATTTGTGTTGAGAAGGTCGGCAAGATTAGAAATAGCGTATACGGACATGAAAAGATCCTCCTTATGGTTCGCTTAGTTGAGAATTACCTTATCCTGGGATGCAACGATTTCACCAAGGTGATATGCCTGCACGCCGTTGGACTGAAGAATGGACAGTGCCTCTGCCTCATCCTCCTTTTTCACAACGATACTCATGCCGACACCCATATTGTAGGTGTTGAACATATCGCGTGTGCTGATATTTCCGGTTTTCTGAATCAGATGGAAAATAGGAAGAATCTTTACGTCAGCCATCTTAATCTTTGCACCGAGTCCATCCGGGATGGAACGAGGAATATTTTCATAGAAACCGCCTCCGGTAATGTGACTGATGCCTTTGACCTTGATTCTTTCCAGGAGCTTCATAACCGGTTTTACGTAAATGACAGTCGGTGTCAGCAGTGTTTCACCCAGGCTCTTGCCGAGCAGTTCTTCACGAGGCTTTGTAAGATCTTCTTTGGAGATGTGATCAATATCAAATATTTTGCGAACCAGGGAGAAACCGTTGCTGTGAACGCCGGAACTCGGCAGAGCGATAACAACATCGCCGGCTTCCATGCTGTTGTTGTCCACGATATTCTTCTTATCAACAATGCCGACAGAAAATCCGGCTAAATCGAATTCGTCCTCCGGATAGAAGCCTGGCATTTCGGCGGTTTCACCTCCGACGAGCGCAGAATCCGACTGTACGCAGCCTTCTGACACACCTTTTACGATATCGGCGATCTTTTCCGGAACATTTTTGCCGCAGGCAATATAGTCCAGGAAGAATAATGGCTTTGCACCGCAGCAGATGACATCATTTACGCACATTGCCACACAATCAATACCTACGGTGTCGTATTTTTCCATAAGAAATGCGATTTTTAATTTTGTGCCGACACCATCTGTACCGGAAACCAGAATCGGCTTTTCATAACCGGACGGAAGTTCAAATAAACCGCCAAATCCGCCCAAACCGGAACATACGCCTTCGGTCATGGTACGGGCAACATACTGCTTCATCAGTTCTACGGAACGATAACCGGCAGTGATATCAACACCGGCCTCTTTATATGCTTCGCTGTAGCTCTTTTCGTTCATGAGATTCACCTATTCCTTTTCTTCCGCTTTTACGGATGCACAGGATGCAGTTTCGGCATCCGGATCAACAGCAGGGGTTCCGTTTTGTGGCTCAGTATGTTTTGTACGCCACTCTTTCGGGATTTTTGATTCGAAACGATTCTTATCGGTGACGGTAGGCACCTCTGTCGGATAATCGCCGTTAAAGCAGGCGGCACAGTAACTCATGTTACTGTCTCCCTTGGCAATCTTCAGCGCATTCTCCACAGAAAGATAACCCAGAGAATCGACACCGATGATTTTTGCAATTTCCGGAATGGAATGTTTGCAGGCGATCAGGTTATCACGGGAATCAATGTCCGTACCGTAATAACACGGATTCATAAAAGGCGGTGCGGAAATGCGCATGTGAACTTCCTTGGCGCCGGCATCCCGTACCAGCTTTACAATGCGGGCGCTGGTGGTTCCGCGAACGATGGAATCATCGATCAGAACGACGCGCTTTCCTTCGATTTCAGAACGAATGGTATTTAATTTGATTTTTACAAGATTTTCACGTTCGGTCTGTCCCGGTGCAATGAAGGTACGACCAATGTACTTGTTTTTGATCAGACCAATGCCGTAAGGAATGCCGGACTGGCGGGAATATCCCACGGCGGCGTCGAGACCGGAGTCCGGAACGCCAATGACAACATCGGCCTGAACCGGATGTTCCAGCGCCAGAAAGGCACCGGCACGCAGACGTGCTTCATGAACGGACGCACCATCAATGATAGAATCCGGACGTGCGAAATAGATATATTCGAAAACGCACATACTTGGCTTGGCCTTATTGCAATGTTCCGTAATGGAGCGGATACCGTTGTGATCCACGATCATGATCTCACCTGGACGAAGATCGCGAACCAATTTGGCTCCGACAGCATCCAGAGCGCAGGACTCACTGGCAAAGACAACGGAACCGTCATCCATTGTGCCGTAGCAAAGCGGACGGAAGCCGTTGATGTCACGGCAGGCAATCAGCTTACTAGGGGACATAATGACGAGGGAGTAGGCGCCGTGAAGCTTTGGCATGGATTTGGAAACCGCTTCTTCGATGGAACCGCAATGAAGTCTTTCCCGGGTGATTACATAAGAAATGGCTTCGGTATCTGTGGTAGACTGAAAAATGCAGCCATCCAACTCCAAAGCATGACGCAGCTCGTAGGAATTAACCAGATTTCCGTTATGGCACAATGCCATCTTGCCCTTTACATGATTTACAACAATCGGTTGTGCATTGATGCGGTTGGTAATGCCGCTGGTGCTATAGCGTACATGGCCGACGGAAATCTGACCATCGCCAAGCCGGTCGATCTGCTCCTTTGGCATAGCTTCGCTAACCAGTCCAAGTTCACGATAAAAACGAAAAACGCCTTCATCATTTACAACGATACCTGCAGACTCCTGACCTCGGTGCTGCAGGGCATAAAGACCATAATAGGTCAGAAGACCAAGCTTCTTGGTGTTGGTAGAGTAAATACCAAAAACACCACATTCTTCATTCACTTTTCCCATAAATCTCCTTAGGACACTTCCGGCATGCCGGAAAGATGTCAAACATACTTGTGGAAACAGATTCTTGTCGATGTATCAGGAATTATATTTTTCTTCGATTGCCTGATTTTTTTGCAGGATCTTTTCATGATTTTCCGCACGATCCCGGGCCAGCTTTTCGGCGAGAACTTCATCGGTTACGGCTAGAATTTCAATGGCAAGCAAAGCTGCATTTTTTGCAGTATTGATACCAACCGCAGCAACCGGGATTCCAGGAGGCATCATGACGGTGGACAGAAGTGCATCCATTCCTTCCAGTACCTTGCTTTCACAAGGAATGCCAATGACCGGGAGCGTTGTATTGGCGGCAATGGCACCGGCGAGATGCGCTGCCATACCTGCGGCGGCGATAATCACTCCAAAGCCGTTGCTGCGTGCATTTCTGGAAAATGCAGCCGCTTCTTCCGGTGTGCGGTGAGCGGAATAGACATGGACCTCTGTGGGAACGCCATAGTCTTTAAGACATTGAATGCCTTTTTCTACTATTGGGAGATCAGAATCACTACCCATGATGACTGCAACTTTTTTCACTGTTCTTCCTCCTGGGCTTTCTTTGTCAATTGTGGTGAATCCGCAAAAGTGCGGAATCACACAAAAAAAGAGAACAGCAGAAAATGCTGTTCTCTCTGAAAGCTAATAAAAATAGTTGTGCTTATTAGATAAACGGGTTACGTAAAGTCCTACACTGCTAGAGCGGTGTCCTGAGGATGCAGTTACAGAATGATAAATAGACGGATGAATAATGGCAATGTCCATAACGCATGCGGTCTGCTTTAACATCATGAAATCCTTTCTTACGGGCCTCAAATAACAAGAAAAATTATATTCAATGCATAATCTCGCGTCAAGTGGGTAAGGTATACGTAAAAATTTGAAATTAAAAGAGACGCTTTGGCAAAATTAAATAAGAGCCTTGGCTAGCACGGCGTCCGCTCGACGGCTTTATAGCAAAAAACATGCCGCGGGAAATTCCTGCGGCATGGATCATAAAGTATTCAATTATTTTGCAATATTCAGAAGAATCTTATTGGAGCGGGCAATAAACTTTGCCATATCATCGCTGGAAAGTGGGGACTGCTGAAGCTTTGCGAGATCATATACCTGTTCGCAAATCAGATCGAGAGTCTCTTTCTTATCTTCCTTTGCTTCATTTTCAACAAGATACTGTACCAGCGGATGTGTGGTATTCAGAATGAGCGTTTCGTCTACAGACATTCCGTTCATCGGCATACCCTGCATAGCGTACATCTTCATCATGTCGTTCATACGACGGCTTTCCTCAGAAATACTCAGCATAGCGGCAGTGCCTTCCTGCGTCATCTTCTGAAGCTGTACATGGAGCTGTGCCTTTCCGGTGGCTTTCCGCATGGTCTCTTCAACCGTCTTGGCCTTTTCATCCAACTGCTTCTGCTCTTCTTCTGTGGTATCTGCCTTGAATTCTTCTGAGAGATCGGCATCGATTCTGCGGAAGTGAACGCCAGGGTTCTTTGCCTCAAGCTCTGTAATAAACGGTTGGTCGATACGCTCCGGAAGAATTACTGCGGTCTTTCCGGCATTTTTAAACATAGAAACATACTGGCTCTGCAGAACCGGGTCGGTTACATAGTAGATTACCTTGTTCTTATCCTTTTCGGCATCTGCATTGGCAGTCTTGTCTTCGGTCTTGGTATCTTCTGCCTTTGCATTTTCTGCATCATTCTTATCATCCGGATCGACCTTGTTGACTTCAAGACACTCCGGAAGTGCCAGATACTTATCGTTGATATCCTTAAAGAGGATATAATCCGTCATCTTTTCACAGAACTTTGCGTCACGAAGGCAGCCGTACTTAATGAATGGAGCAATGTCATCCCAGTACTTCTCGTAATTCTCACGGTCGGTCTTGCACATACCGGAGAGCTTGTCGGCAACCTTCTTTGTAATATATTCGGAAATCTTCTTTACGAAACCATCGTTCTGAAGCTGTGAACGGGATACATTGAGAGGAAGATCCGGGCAATCGATCACACCCTTTAAGAGCATGAGATATTCTGGAATGACTTCCTTAATGTTGTCGGCGATGAAGACCTGATTGTTGTAGAGTTTGATCACACCTTCGGCAGACTCATATTCCATATTGATCTTAGGGAAGTAAAGAATACCCTTCAGGTTGTATGGATAGTCCATATTTAAATGAATCCAGAAGAGTGGCTCTTTATAATCGTGGAATACCTTATGATAAAACTCGATATACTCTTCCTTTGTGCACTGGCTTGGTGTCTTTGTCCAAAGCGGATGAATTTCGTTCAGAAGTACCGGGCGCTTTTCAATCTTGCACTGTGCCGGTGTTACGGTTTCCTTACCATCCTTGTCTGTTTCTTTCTTTTCCGGAATTTCCTCAAGAACAACATCGCTATCCTTCTTATCGGAAGCCTGAATGGTTTC
>ONLM01000164.1 GCA_900318695.1 uncultured Eubacteriales bacterium
AAGCTGATGCAGGCAAATCGTGCAAAGGTAAAGGTATTAAAGGATCACGACCACTGGTTTGGTGTAACCTATGCAGAGGACAAGGATGCGGTACAGAAATCGCTGCTGGCTCTGCATGAACAGGGTGTGTATCCGGATAAGTTATTTTAAGGAATTATGGCAGATAATAAAGAACGGGAAATCCGGAAACAGGAACTCCGGACGCGGGTTGTCGATGCAGGACAGCTGGTCCGGAAAGAGGAGAAGGAAAGGCAAAGAGAGAAGAGTCGCCGGGAAAGCGGGAAGGGCCGTCGCGGCCGTATCCTGCTTTTTGTAATCGTGGTGGTGCTTCTTGCGGTGATTGCCGGTACGGTGGTTTTCCTGATGCGCCGGTCCTTTCATAGCTATGCCGTGAATTGGACGGTAAATTTTAACGAAGAACAGCAGAGTAATACCGTGGACTCAGACTATGAGGACTATGAAGTTTACGGAAGCGGTTTTTTAAAAGTAACCCGGGATGGTGCCAGCTACCTGGACCAGAAGGGAAAGACGGTCTGGAACCAGGCGTATGAGATGAATACCCCTTATGTTTCGGTCAATGGTGAGTATTGCGCGGTAGCGGATCAGGGCAAGACCACTATTTTCATTATGAATATGGATGGTACGACCGGACAGGCGGAAACCAATAAACCCATCAATAAGATTGCGGTTGCCCGTACCGGTGTAGTGTATGCATTGCTGGAAGATTCCGCAGCCAGTTACATTACCGTTTTTTCACGGGAAGGCAAGGCATTGGATATTTCCATTAAGTCCGTACTGGATGGGGATGGCTATCCGGTTGATATTGCGGTGTCTCCGGATGGAACGGAGCTGATGGCTTCCTTCGCGTATATAGAAGGCGGCACACTGCAGAATAAGGTGGTTTTCTATAACCTTGGTGAGGTTGGACAGAGTGCCGGCGGAAACCGTGTGGTCGGAGGCTTTTCGGATGATTTCTCCGGACATCTGGCCGGGCGTGTCCATTTTTCGGATGATACGCATGCGCAGGCATTTTATGACGGCGGCATAGCCTTTTTCAGTACAAAGGTACTGACCAGTCCGGAACTTAGCGCGAAGGTGGAACTCGATGAGACGATTCGGAGTGTTGCATATGACGGAGACTATGTCGGGATTGTGACCGACAACAACGGCAAAGACAGCAATGGGGATCCGTATGCATTGACACTGTATCGTTTGAACGGGCAGGTGGTGTTCCGCAGGACCTTCCGTTTTAATTACACGGGATTTGTCGTGGATCATCGTAAGGTATTGTTATATAACGACAAAACGCTCATGGTATATGATGCCAATGGTGCATTGAAGTATAACGGAGATCTGAATGCCGCCATTCATATGGCGCGTGTTCAGGAGGATATGACTTCGCCTTTCAGTATGAACGTGCTGGTCGGAAGTACCGGAATGATGGAATCCGTGAAGTTGAAATGACCTGTAGGCAGACGGAATGGGACAGCGCGGCGGAAAGCCGTAAACACAGCGTAGCTATAGGAATGCGCTGTGACAGGGATGTAATAGAAAGAGGTTTTATTCATGAAGTTTTCAGAAATGCCATATGAGCGAATTGATTTTGAAGCATTAAAGGGTGCGTTTAAGGAACTGGAGGAAGCCCTGGACCGTGCAGAATCCGGAGAGGAACAGTTTGCGGTTCATGAGAAGTTCTATAAGATCTGCAATCATGTCATGACCGAATCGCAGATTGCCATGATCCGTTCGGATATTGATATGTCGGATGAGCATTATCTCGAGGAACAGCGTTATTTTGATGAGCAGATGCCGGTTTTTCAGAATCTGGTGGTATCGTATCAGAAGAAGCTGTATCATTCGAAGTTCCGTCCGTATCTCGAGGAAAAGATCGGTAAGGTTGCATTTAAGAACATGGAACTTGCCATGAAGGCAGTCGATGAAAAGCTTATTCCGCTTATGCAGGAGGAAAACAGACTGCAGACGGAATATAACAAGCTTCTTGCTTCGGCAAAAATCGACTGGCATGGAGAGACTCTGAATCTGAGTCTTATGAATCCGTATCTTAATCATAAGGATCGTGCGGTACGTAAGGAGGCATGGGAAAAGTACACGGCCTTCTTTGTAGAGCATGAGGAGGAATTTGATGAGTATTATGATCGTCTGGTGAAGAACCGTACCGAGCAGGGCCGGATGATGGGATATGACAATTACCTTCCGCTGGGATATGCCCGTATGAATCGGAATTCCTATGGACGAAATGAAGTTGCCGAGTTCCGCAAGCAGGTAAAACGGGATCTGGTTCCGTTTGCCGAGAAACTTCATGAGATCCGTCGTCAGCGTTTGGGTCTTTCTGCACTCAGCTATATTGATGAGGGCGCTTATTTCCCGGAGGGAAATCCGGCACCGGTTGGTACACCGCAGCAGATTTTGGAGGCCGGACAGCGTATGTATAATGAGCTGTCTCCGGAGACCGCTGAATTCATGAACTTTATGTGTGAGAATGAACTGTTTGATGTGCTTGGTCGTAAAAACAAGAAAACCGGCGGGTATATGACCATGATTCCGGATTACAATTCTCCGTTTATTTTTGCAAACTTTAACGGTACGTCCGGAGATGCCGATGTCATTACCCATGAATGCGGTCATGCCTTTCAGGGCTATATTACCGCATCCGATCCGATTCGCGAGCACAATGACATCACCATGGAAACGGCAGAGACGCATTCCATGTCGATGGAGTTCTTTACCGAGCCGTGGATGCCGCTTCTTTTCGGTGCCGGAGCAGATCAGTACCGGAAGATGCATTTTGAAGATGCCGTGACCTTTATTCCGTACGGAACCATGGTGGATGAGTTCCAGGATATTGTATATGCCAATCCGGATCTTTCTCCGGCAGAGCGCAAGGCTGTCTGGCGTGATCTGGAACGGCAGTATAAGCCGCATCTGGACTATAGCGGCAATGACTACTTTGAACGCGGTGGTTTCTGGCAGAAGCAGCATCATATTTATGACAGTCCACTGTATTACATTGACTATTGCATTGCCGGTACCAATGCTCTGCAGTATAAAGTCAAGATGGATCAGGACTATAAGGCTGCTTGGCAGAGCTATCTGGAATTATGCAGACTGTCTGCTTCGGATTTCTTTGATGCACTTGTAAAGAAAGCCGGCCTCGCCAATCCGTTTGAGGACGGATGCCTGAAGTATGTGGTTGCCCAGCTTGAGAAGAAAATGTAATGAAGCTTCCATGGACGTACATGGTCTGTTTTTGTACAGAGTAAAATGACAGAATTTAGAAAAGGCTCAGAACCTCTTTTGAGGTCCTGAGCCTTTTTGCAAAACAAAAAGCGGTTAACGGGAGTCGAACCCGCCTATTCGGCTTGGGAAGCCGACGTACTACCGATGTACTATAACCGCACTCCTCATATTTTAAAACGAAATGATTAAAAAATCAATTTATCTTTGCATTCTATAAGAAATATTCTGAATGAAATATTCGGAATGCAGAAGAAGGGTTCATGACATAGAGGGAAGGGGTCCTTATTGCACGGATTTATTTATTCCATTTATTTTTAAGGAACCAGATATACAGGCCGACGGCAAAAACCGCCAGAATGAGATTGATGAAAACGTTATTGGTATGGCGGTAAATCAGGGTAGCGATAAGCATCAGGCTGATTACCGCAAAAACCATACGATTCCGGTTTAAAAAATTTCTAAGCTTTTCCATGGTCTTTACGGAGTCCTTTCGTGCCGGCTTTTTTTATGGCCGTTTTTTTTCCGGCAAATGACTTTGCCGTGGTTTTCTTTGCTGTTGTATTGTTTGCCTTTTTTGCAGAACCGGCTTTCGGGGAGAAGGAATTCTTT
This sequence comes from uncultured Eubacteriales bacterium, assembly GCA_900318695.1. Taxonomy (GTDB): domain Bacteria; phylum Bacillota; class Clostridia; order Lachnospirales; family Lachnospiraceae; genus Oribacterium. Next base: position 3,868 of record ONLM01000164.1, read on the forward strand.
GCTGCGGCTTTGGGTGTACCGGAATTCTTTTCGCCGGAACGTCTGGAGGCCGGTTTCCGGGAGATGGCACGTACGCCGTTCTTTTTTTGTACAGAGTAGCCGAAGAAGCCGAGCTGTTTTCCCAGGGCATAGTATTCTCCGTGGCTGTAGGCAAGAAGACCGACTTGATCCATATGGAAGGCGCCCTTCTCATCGATGTATTTTTCATCGACCTGAATCGCAACGACATCGGCGAGAAACATATCATGGGTTCCTAACGGAAGGATTTCCCGTACACGGCATTCAATGGATACCGGCGCTTCTTCAATGGTCGGCGCAGAAATTTTAGTGCTTTTCCCCTCTGTAAGATGCATTTCCTTCCATTTATCAACCTTGGCTCCGCTGCGGACGCCGCAGTAATCCATGGCATGACAAAGGGATTCATCCGGCAGATTGATGACAAATTCCCGGCTTTCCTTCAGCATTTCGTAGCTGGCACGATTATGACGTACGGAAATATAGGCCATAGGCGGATCGGTACATACGGTGCCGGTCCAGGCTACGGTCAGAATGTTGGTTTTTCCTGCGGCATCCCGCAGGCTGACCATGACCGCCGGTACCGGATAAATAAAGTTTCCAGGTTTTTGAAATGTGATTTTACTCATAAATATCCTTTTTGGCTGTTTCAGTGACTTTTTATGAAAGAAGTATAGCAAGTCTCTGCCCATAAGGCTATATTTGTGATATTTTTCACGATATCAGTGGAAGATTCCGGATAATGCGCTATAATAAAACTACTTTGGCTGTGCGTAAAATTAAGAGATCAGGACAAAGCCTGGCCATGAGAAAAATCAATCATTCCGGACAGAGAAGCCGGAGCAGGAGGGTGCTATGAATCAATATTGTGTGGGTATCGATGTAGGAGGAACTACTGTAAAATGCGGTATTTTTACAATCGGTGGTTTGCTGATGGAGAAGTGGGAGGTACCGACACGTAAGGAAGAAGACGGAAAGAACATTCTTCCGGATGTAGCAGAATCTTTAAAGCAGCATCTGGCAGATCGGAAGATCGATCTTACGGATGTCGAAGGCATTGGCATTGGCGTACCGGGACCGGTAGAGCCGGATGGCTATGTGCATATCTGTGTCAACCTGGGCTGGAAGGATCATCGCCCGGCGAAGGAGATGCAGGAGCTTATGGGCGGAAAGATCCGCTGTGCGGTTGGAAATGATGCGAATGTGGCAGCGCTCGGTGAGATGTGGCAGGGCGGCGGCAAGGGCCATGACAATATGCTTATGGTCACATTGGGAACCGGCGTAGGCGGCGGCTTGATTCTGAATAAACATATCGTTGCCGGTGTACATGGTGCGGGTGCCGAAATCGGGCACATGCATGTGCGGGAAGGCGAGCAGGAGACCTGCAACTGCGGTGGTCATGGATGTCTGGAGCAGGTTGCATCGGCAACAGGAATTGTACGTGAGGCAAAACGTGTTCTTGTGGCCAATGCCGATGCCAGCACCATGCGTGACTACGGCGATGCTTTAACGGCAAAGGATGTCTGCGACTGTGCCAAGGCAGGCGATGCTTTGGCCGAAAAGGCACTTCGTACGGCAATGCATTATCTGGGACTTGCTCTGGCACATGTATCCATGGTGGCAGATCCGGAGCTCTATGTCATTGGCGGCGGCGTATCCCGGGCAGGTCAGTATCTGATTGATCTGGTACAGGACGAGTATGCAGCCCTGACTCCGCTGCTGAACCGCAAGGCAGAAATTACGCTTGCAACTCTCGGCAATGATGCCGGAATTTACGGCAGCGCACGTCTGGTTCTCGGAAACGAATAAATCCGGGTCTTTGTGTCGGAAATGCATTGGAATTGTCGGAAGAAAAATACAAAGCAGACGGTCACAAACGAAGAAAAGTATGTTAAGATGCTTCGCTGAGAGTGAAAAATTAAAGTTAGAGTATAAAAGTCCTTCATTCCAATGAGACAGAAATGAATGAAAGGCACTCAGTGAGTGGGATCAGTGAGTGAAATGAATGAGTGGAATCAGTCGAGTGAGGAGAATTCGAGGAAAACCATTTATGAAAATCAACACCAATAACATCAGCCGCGCGGAAATGCGTGAGCAGATCATGGAGGCCAGAAGACAGGGGATGTTTGAAGGTCTTTTAGCAGGTAAGTCCGAGGGTCTTGCGTCAGGACGTGCCGAAGGCAGAAGAGAAGGCAAGAAAAACGGTATGGAAATTCTTGCACATCTGATCAAGCAGCTCCGTGCAGGCCGTTCCTGTGAGGAACTCCAGAAGGAAGGATACGATGAGGAAGAGCTGAATCTTGCAGTCAGCTGCATCGCCTGAAAGAGTTCTTACAAATACCTTGAGGAACCCTTGAGAAATCATTCCATTGGTGGACAATCCGGAAGCTTCCGTCTAGAATCAAGCCTAGATGGAAGCTTCTTTTTATGCTTTCAAATCGTGAAAAAAAGAGTATAGTGAGGACGAACATATATGTTAAATAAGAAAACAGTTGTGCTTTCCGCATGGATGATTACGGTACTCTCACTTAGCAGTCCGGCTTTGGCCGATACGGTGATCCGGCTTCGGGATGCCGGTATACAGCCGCCGCAGACGCAGTCCGGGCCATGGGTCATTCCGTCGGAAAATACCCGGGTAAAGCCGGATCAGTATAATTCTGCCGCCGCACTTCAAGGCGTGCTTCCGCAGCCATACCCGGATCCGGCCAAGGGAATGGATATGGAGATTTCCGGAGAACCGCGTCATGCGGAGAAAAAGGAATCGGAGGCGGTTGTGCCGCATGCGGTGACCAATGAGGAAATCATAGAGTATTATCAGAATGCCGTGATTGTGGGGGATTCCGTTGCGTACGGATTACAGCTTTATGCCGCAAGAAATACGTCGGATCCGCTGTTTTCGGCGCTTCGCTTTCTGACGGCCGGAAGTTTTAGCGTGCACAATGCCTTTTGGCCGGTGTCAGAGAAGAGTGTGCATCCTATGATTCAAGGCGCGCAGCATCCGGTATGGGAGTCGATTCCGATGACCGGGCGAAAGCATGTGTTTACGTTCTTCGGTCTGAATGACATGAATGCCGGCAAGGATACACCAGAAAAATATGTTCAACTTTTGCAAAAGATCAAAGCGTCAGATCCGGAGGTGGATTTCACCATTATCAGCTGTACCTATACCTTGGCGGATAAAAGTTCCGGCCGTCTTAACAATACGGAGATCCGGGATTTTAATGCAAAGATGCAGGAACTGGCACAGCAGAACGGATGGGGGTATCTCGATATGGCCACACCGCTGTCCGACGGAGCCGGCAATCTTGCTCCTGTGTATTGCAGTGACGGATTTGTACATCAGACAAGAGCAGC
>ONLM01000166.1 GCA_900318695.1 uncultured Eubacteriales bacterium
GTACGCTTCAATATAAATCGCCTTACAGCCTTCCTGTACCAAGGATTTTAAGAGCGAACGATGCATGCCCGGAAACAACTTAACAACCGCAATGTCATTGCAAAACTGATTCCGTAACCGAAAAATCCCGTTCCGCTTCGGCAATACTCCATCATCGATTTTCATTCCCAGCGAACTGATTTCTGCAATATTAGGATAATTAATACTGTCAAACGCGTCAAAACTTACCGAGCGAACCTTCGAGGCACGGCATCCCAAAATTACCTTCCGGTTAAATGCGACAAAAACGCCCGGCCGACCGCTCTGCGCCATGAAAATCGCACAACGCAGATTCTCCATCGCATCTGCAACCGGATTGGAAATCGATAACTGGCTTCCGGTTATTACAACCGGAATACGGATATTCTGTAGCATAAACGACAACATAGAGGATGTATATGCCAGCGTATCTGTACCATGAATTACGACAATACCATCATATTTCTCCCGATTTTCGCTGATTACTTCCGAAAGCCTTGCCCAATCCTCTGGGAAAATATTTGCGCTGTCAAGTGCAGTAAAATCCAGTGTTGTAAGATTCGCTTCACCTGCAACGATATGAAGTTCCTTCAGCATGGAGTCCGCATTAATCCCCGGTGTCAGACCATGTTCCTTCGCCACCGATGATAACGTTCCACCTGTATTTATGATGAGTACCTGCTTGCTCATTTTTTATCCACTCCTGCTCACTTTTTATTCAACTTTATATATTCTACAATACAACAGCACGGAACGCCAAACGGCATTCCGTGCTTTAGTGTAATTCTTTCTATTCATTTCATCAATCCGTAAGTACATGATAACATTCCGGTCGCCGGTCTCTGTATACTCCCCAGGATTCTCTGTTAAATCTGCATCGGTCCAGATCGATTTCCGCAAGGATCACCGTTTCCTCTTCCCGGTTTGCTTCCGCAAGGATCGCACCGGTCTCATCCGTAATAAACGAAGACCCGTAAAAGCGCAGCGATGATTTCTGTCCGCCATTCTCTTCGCATGGAAGAACTTCTTCCAGTCCAACTCGGTTTGCGGCGATGACCGGCACGAGATTACAGCCCGCATGCCCCTGCATGCAACGTCTCCAATGCGGCATACTATCGGTTTCAAGAATCGGCTCAGATCCGATTGCCGTTGGATACAAAATCATTTCTGCCCCAAGCAGAGCCATACTTCGTGCGGCCTCCGGGAACCACTGATCCCAGCAGATTCCTACACCGATCCGGCCAAATTCTGTATCCCATACTTTAAAGCCCGTATTCCCCGGCGTAAAGTAAAACTTCTCCTGATAATAATGGTCATCCGGAATATGTGTCTTACGATATACGCCCATTAGCGTACCATCTGCATCAATCATGGCAACACTGTTAAATAATCTTGTTCCTTCCTTTTCATAGAAACTTACCGGAATCACCACATGAAGTTCCCTTGCCACCTGCATAAAACGGATTACTGCCGGATCTTTTTCCACTTCAACAGCATATGCATAATACTCATACTGCCGTTCCTGACAAAAATACGGACGCTCAAACAATTCCGGAATAAGGATAACATTAGCGCCCTGCTGTGCAGCTTCTCTTACCAGTTTTTCTGCAGTTTCAATATTTTTTTCGGGTTCTGACACCATACGCATCTGAACTGCTGCCACTTTAACGTTTCTCATACTCTTATCCCTTCTTTGGAATCTGCTGTGTAAGGCAATGAAAATTTCCGCCGCCTACTATAATATTTCTGGCATCGATCGGCACGATTTTCCGCTCCGGAAACAATGTCTTTAACTGTTCTACGGCCAATGCATCCCGCTCGTCACCAAACTGCGGAAGCAGTACCTTGCCATTTAAAATATAGAAATTTACATAACTTGCCGCAAGACGTTCTCCAGCTTCACGCTGATCCTCCCCCTCGGCAAAGGCAAAGGCATCTACCTCTTCCTGTGTAATGCGCACCGGTTCTTTCGGAATCAAAAGTTTATGCACACGAATCGTTCGTCCCTTTGCATCCGTTTCCTGCTCCAGAACCTTGAGATCCTCCCGACTCATATCATATTGCGGATCCAACGGATCATCACACCATGCCAGAACAGCCTCACCCGGTTTTATAAAGGCAAAAACATTATCTACATGTTCATTCGTTTCATCATTATAGATTCCCCGCGGAAGCCATATTACCTTCTCCTGTCCAAGATAATGAAGAAGCCGGTTTTCAATTTCCTGCTTTGTAAGTTCCGGATTTCTTCCTTTGCTAAGAAGGCATGCTTCCGTAACCACAACGGTACCGTCGCCGTCGCAATGAATGGATCCGCCTTCCAGTACAAAATCGCCTGCGTCAAAAACATCATCTCCCAGAGCTTCGCACATCTTCGGAGCCGCAGCAGAATCCGCTTCGTAATCCGCATAAAGTCCGTCCACATCACCACCCCAGGCATTAAATTTCCAATGAATTCCGCGTCTCTCCCCATTGGCAGCCACAACGTATGTCGGTCCCATATCACGGGCCCATGCATCATTGGTCTCGATTTCCAGAAAATGAAGCCGTGCATGTCCTGGGCATCCGATCATTTCATTTGCCTCTTCCCGGTGCTCCGCATCCACCAGAAGATACAGTTCCTCTTCTTCCAGGATTTCTCTGGCAAGCCTTGCAAAAACAGGCTTCGCTTCCTGCCCGGCATGGGTCCAGGATCCCGGGCGAACCGGCCAGATCAAAAAGGTGCCTTCATGTGGTTCAAACTCTCCGGGCATATGGAACCCCATATCTCCGGGCATTTTATCGCTACATTGATTCATCATATTTCATCTTTCCTATATTTACGATCCGGATGCCTCATCCCTAGGATAAACGCATTTTAAAATCTTCATAACCAAACTTCCGGACCAGAATGCATTCTCCATCTGCGTCCATTCCATAAATCGACGGCAGCGGCATACCATTAAATGTATTGTTTTTCACCATAGAATAAATGGCCATATCTTCAAAACACAGACGATCCCCTATACGGATTTCCCGGTCAAAGGAATAATCACCAATGACGTCTCCCGCAAGACATGTACAAGATGATAACCGATACCGGTATTTCTTTTCTTCCGGAAGTCCGGCATCCTTCAACGGCGGACGGTACGGCATCTCTAAAACATCCGGCATATGACACGCAGCAGAAGCATCCAGAATCAAAATCTGCACACCATGATTCTCAACTATATCCATGACTTCTGTCACGAGATAACCTGCGTTCAATGCAATCGCCTCTCCCGGCTCAAGATAAACCTCGACCTGATACATCTCCTTCATATGCTTGACGAGATTTACCAGCAAATCACGATCATAGTCCGCTCTCGTAATATGATGCCCACCTCCCATATTCAACCAATGAATCCGGTCACTTTGAAGATACACTCCGAACTTTTCCTCTACTGCCTTGAGTGTACGGGCCAGTGCATCACTATTCTGCTCACAAAGTGTATGAAAATGAAAACCATCAATATACTCCGGGAGTGTCTCATCTTCCTTTACTGCACGCATAAATGCGTCCAGTGTCACGCCCAGTCTGGAGCCCGGCGCGCAAGGATCATAAATGGCATGATCCTGTGTTGAACACTCCGGATTAATTCTGAGTCCGATTCCATGCATTATTCCGCGTTCTTTATGTACTTTACGAACGATACCGGCATACCGTTTTAATTGAGTTATTGAATTGAAAATAACATGATCCGTGATGGAAGCAATTTCTTCTATATCTTCCGGACGATACGCCGGACAGAAGACATGGTTCTCTTTTCCCATTTCCTCCCAGCCGAGCCTTGCCTCATAGAGCCCACTGGCAGTACATCCATCGAGATATCCTGCAATCCGCGGGTACTCTGCAAACATAGAGAATGCCTTCTGTGCCAGCAGAATCCTGCATCCAGCCTGATTGCGAACCTCCTTTAAAATTTTCAGATTCTTTTCCAATGCAGCCTCATCAACCACATAAGCCGGTGTTGGAACTTCATTGAGCTTCATAAACATTATCCTTTCACATGATGCAGTACTCTGCTTCGCTCACATTCAGCAGACTTATGAAATAAGAAAGAGACATCCGCCGTTCCATATACGCAGAAGCACGTATGTCTCTTTCAAAATATCTGATTTAATCTACAAGAACCGGATTTTCCACCACTTTCCATGGAAGTCCCCACTTGTTAAGTGCTTCCATATATGGATCCGGATCAAACTCATCTGTCGTAAAGACACCCGGCTTCTTCCACTGGCCGGAAACCACCATCATGGCACCAATCATAGCCGGAACACCTGTGGTATATGAAATTGCCTGAGAGCCTACTTCCCGGTAGCATTCCTGATGATCACACACATTATAAATATAGATAGAACGTTTTTTTCCATCCTTCATACCTGTAAAAATACAGCCAATGTTCGTTTTACCCTTGGTTCTAGGGCCGAGAGAAGCCGGATCCGGAAGAAGTGCCTTTAAGAACTGGATCGGTACGATTTCCTGCCCATTGTACTGAATCGGTGTTGTGGACAGCATTCCAACATCTTCCAGACAACGCATATGATCGAGATAGCTCTGTCCAAATGTCATAAAGAAACGGATTCGTTTAACTTCCGGCATATTTCTGCCCAACGCCTCGATTTCTTCATGGTGAAGAAGATACATATCCTTCTTACCGACACCCTCAAAGTCATACTCGCGCTTAATACTCATAGCCGGAATCTCCACCCACTTTCCGTTTTCCATATAGGAACCCGGTGCAGATACCTCTCGAAGGTTAATTTCCGGATTAAAGTTGGTTGCAAATGCATATCCATGATCTCCGCCATTACAATCAAGAATATCGATTGTTTCAATCTCATCAAAGTAATGCTTCTTTGCATACGCAGCGAAAACCGATGTTACACCCGGGTCAAATCCGGTACCGAGCAGTGCTGTAAGTCCTGCCTCCTTGAATTTCTCCTCATAAGCCCACTGCCATGAATAGTCAAAGTACGCAGAAAATCCAAGTTCCTTACAACGCTTTTCATAAATTTTGCGCCACTCCGGATCATCTGTATTTTCCGGCTCATAATTTGCCGTATCAATATAATGCACTCCGGCCGCCAGACATGCATCCATAATCGTCAGATCCTGATACGGAAGTGCTACATTTAATACCGCATCCGGACGATAGCTCTCAATGAGCTCCGTTAATGCCTTGGTATCATCTGCATCAATCTGTGCTGTTGTAATCTTTGTCTTTGTGGTGCCCTCAAGTTTTTCTTTAAGCGCATCGCATTTTGCCTTCGTACGGCTTGCAATCATCAATTCGTCAAACACACCGTCATTCTGACATACCTTGTGAATCGCAACGGATGCTACACCACCGCAGCCAATAACCATTAATCTGCTCATTTTTTACCTTCCTCCTCTGAAAGAATATCTTCAACGTACTTCGGAAGCATGAATGCTCCTCTATGTAAATGTGTTGTGTAATACCAGGTTGTTAATTTGCGCTCATTCCAACGTTTCGGATCAAAATCCCTGAGCGGATGATATTTTTTGGATGCAAAGCCAAACATCCAAATACCGGCCGGACAAGTCGGGATACTTGCCTGATAGACTCTGCTGATCGGAAAACTCTGATAGGCTTTTCGATGCATGGCCCGGAAAGCAGCTTCATCCTCATCATAAAACGGAGAGCCATGCTGATAAACCATGATGCCGTCCTCATGCAAGGCACGATAACAGTTTCCATAGAACTCCTTTGTAAAAAGTCCCTCTGTATGCCCAAACGGATCTGTGGAATCATTGATGATCAAATCATAGCGATCACTGCATCGCCGTAAAAACCGTAATCCGTCCATGTTGGTGATTTTTACGCGCGGATCATCAAACCCTTTTGCAGTCTCCGGGAAAAATTCCCTTGAAACCTGTATGAACATTTCATCCGGCTCAACCACATCAATAGACTCAATTTCCGGATAGGATGTGAGTACCTTTGCCACACCGCCATCACCACCGCCGATAATGAGAACATTTTTTACATGTGGGTGCACTGCCATCGGCACATGCACAACCATTTCATTGTATATAAATTCGTCCGCTTCCGAGAATACGATTTCTCCATCCAGGACTATCATCTTTCCAAATTCATTGGACTGAAAGACATCGATGCGCTGATATTCACTCTGCTTGGAGAACAACTGATGGTCCACCCGAATCGATGTCTTTACATTATCTGTATCCATTTGTGAAAACCAGATATCCATGGGTTCCTCCCTCTTTCTTATGCCTTATCTTTTAGAACACGAATTTCTTTGCATTCCGGATCCATCGTTCCCTGAAGGGAGCATCCCTTTTCTCTGGCATACTCAATGTATTCAATAATTTCTTCCGTAATGCGCTCACCCGGCGTAAGAATCGGAATTCCGGGCGGATAACACATCAGGATTTCGCCGGAAATTCGGCCGGCACTCTCCTTAAGCGGAATCTGTTCTCCATCCGCATAGAACGCTTGCTTTGGTGTCATGACAAGCTCCGGCGCAATAAAATCGCCGCAATAGAGATCCTTCTTCTCCTTTGCAAAACGGCGTATGATGTCTTCCAATGCTCCGACCAGTCGTTCGATATCCTGAATACGGTCTCCGATGGAAATATAAGCAAGAATATTTCCGATATCTCCAAATTCGATCTGAATATCGTACTCATCCCGAAGAAGATCGTAAACTTCTATACCTGTGAGACCGATTCCCTGTGTATAGACAGAAAGCTTTGTTACATCAAAATCAAAAACACTCTCCCCGTCGATCAGTTCACGGCCATAGGCATAATAGCCCCCCAACTCATTGATTTCCGAGCGGGCATATTCAGCCATTTCACTGACTTTGTCAAATGCCTCCCTGCCATGCAAAGCCAGATTTCTTCTAGACATATCAAGGCTCGACATAAGAAGATACGAAGCACTGGTGGTCTGTGTCAGATTAATAATCTGCCGGACATAATCCGCATCCACTCCCGGACCGCAAAGAAGAATCGAACTCTGTGTCAGACTTCCACCGGACTTATGCATGGATACCGCTGCCAGATCCGCACCGGCCGCCATACCGGAAATCGGAAGATGATCTCCAAAATAAAGATGCGTACCATGTGCTTCATCGACCAGCACTTTCATGCCGGCGGCATGCGCCAGCTTTACAATACTCTTCAGGTCGGATGCTATGCCATAATATGTCGGATTGTTAACAATAATGCCGACTGCCTTCGGATGCTCTTTAATCGCCTTTTCAACATCATGTACAGCCATTCCTGTTGCAATACCGATCTGGTGATTCACACGCACCGGAACATAAACCGGAATGCCGCCGCAAAGCACCAATGCATTGACAACACTTTTATGAACATTTCTAGGCAAAAGAATTTCATCACCCTCACGCACTGTCGCAAGTACCATCGCCTGTACCGCAGAAGTCGTTCCGTTTACCATTAAAAATGCATGTGCCGCACCAAATGCATCTGCTGTTAATTCTTCCGCTTCCCGAATAACCGAAACAGGATGGCCCAGATTGTCAAGCATCTTCATAGAATTCACATCGACGCCCAGACATTTTTCTCCCAGAAATTCCAAAAGTTCCGGATTACCACGGCCACGCTTATGCCCGGGTACATCAAAAGGTACGATCCTTCGTTTTCGTAATTCAAGCAGTGCCTCATAAATCGGCGCTGTACGCTGATTGATTCGATCCATTCATATTCCTCCAGCATGATTATCTCTTTGTTTCATCCGTCAATTCGGGAATACAAAAAAAGCAGCCCGGAACCACATCCGTTCTGCTTCATCAGTCAATCTCTCCTCGCGTACGATGACTCTTTATCACCGTACCCCAGATTCTATATTGTCGAGTACACTGCACAATGCCCACTCTTATTGACCGTTTCACAAGAAGATGATGTGTGTTCCTATTCTTTCGGACAAAACATCAACTGACAGTTAATCCACCGGCACACTGTAAACAGAGAGCACTCGATTATCGGCTTACGCCTTATAAGATACCGTCAAATACTTATAAAATTTGAGTCCTCCTGACCTTTCATCAGGACCGGCGATTTACTGAAAATCCGAAACAATCTTTTCCGATCATAAAGGATGTCTCCGCACTGCCGGCTACTCAATCAATAATAATAGGCACTGAAAACATATTACCCGTTCGTTTTCTCACCTGGATAGAATATTAGCATTTACAAATTCGCACGTCAA
>ONLM01000276.1 GCA_900318695.1 uncultured Eubacteriales bacterium
GTGAGCTTTTTCAAAGCCTGCTGCAATTCCTTTTTGGCTGTGGTACGCCAGTTATCAAAAAGAGTAAGTTCTGTACTGTTCGGGCCGACATACTTTGTCTTATCGTCCGTCCAGGTATTTTTCTTTTTGATGCCGTCATTCCCCAGATAAACCTTTAATTTCGTGTCCGGATCGGTAACCCAGCCCGTTTTCATCAGGCCTTTACTGCCAATGTAGTATTCATTCCCGTTATAGGTAATCCAACTGTTTTCCAAAGGGGTATTCGGTGAAGTATAGTAATACCATTTCCCTTTTTCATAGATCCAGCTGTCAGCGGATGCCGTGACGGAAAACAATGTGGCAAAACAGAGTGCAAAAGACAACAGGCGAATTGTTTTTTTCATGAAATTCCTTTCAAAAAAAGCAGGAATGCAACATGCATCCCTGCTTATCAAGCTGCTGATTAAATGAGTGATGAATAATATGGGTTATTCACCCTTAAAGTTCTCTTTACGACGCTCTTTGAAGCGGCTGATCAAGGAATCCATTACAGTTACCAAATGTCCGATTTCCGGCTTGGAAAGCTGTTCGTCGGCACCAAGCTCCTTGCCCTTGATACGCATTGCTTCGTTGATGAGGGATGAGAAAATTACTACCGGAATGTGACGGAGACGGGAATCAGACTTAATGAGCTTTGTAAGTCTGTGTCCATCCATTTCAGGCATTTCAAGGTCCGTAATAATGATGTCAACCTTGTTGTAAAGATTCGGATCATTTTTGATGCCATCAAGGAAATTCCAGCATTCCTGGCCATTGTTAAACATACGGATATCGGTAAAACCGGCTCTTTCGAGTGCATCCACGATCATCTTCTGAAGAAGAACAGAATCTTCTGCAATAACTACCGGAGATTCATTAATCGCACGATCGCCCATTTCTTCGATTTCAGAAACCTGAATAGAAGTTTCCGGAGAAATTTCTGCAACAATTTTCTCAAAGTCAAGAATGGTAACAAGCTCATCATCGCACTGCGCGATACCGGTTGCTACGCTGTCATCGCCGGAACCTAAAGTCTTGTCCGGCTTCTGAATAGCCTTCCATGAAATACGGCTGATGCCCTCGATGCTGTCAACACGGAAAGCAACCATCATTTTGTTGAATCCGGTAATGATAAAGAGGTCGCGATCGCCATTTGCATGGGTCTCACCACTAAGATAAGTTGCGAGGTTGATTACCGTAATGAGAGTCTCTCTTGGCTTAAAGAAGCCTTCTACGGAAGGATGTGCATGCGGCATAGGCTTAACCTTGTCAGCCATCATGATTTCCGTTACTTTGGCAACGTTAATGCCGTAGTACTCTCCCATTACACGGAACTTCATAATCTCAATTTCGTTTGTTCCGGATTCCAGCAGGATTCCTTCCTTTTTATCGTTCTTCAATTTCGGTATTCCTCCCTCAAATGAGTTTAGTTCTTAAGTTATCCAATTACGGTAACGAATAAATGAAGTGTCATAGATGTTTTTCCGGACGACCAAAGGTCTTAATGACTACGTCGCCGGTTCCTACATCAAGACTCATGGTTCTTGCGTAGTTTGCGCCACAATCTTCTGCCCGAATCCGAAAACCCTCGGCAGCTAAGATGCGGCGTACTTCCTGAGCATTTCGCTCGCCAATGTTTCCGAAGCTTGCATTACCACTGATCTCGAACATTTTTGCCCCACCTGCGATTTTTACGATGGTTCGTGCCTTTACCATACCGAAAGCACTTAATTTACGGATCGTCTCTGCGAGACCGGTATCTGCATATTTAAGCAAATTGGGATCTGCCATGTTTTTCCGCTCCGGAAGCATGATATGCAACAGTGCGCCTAATTTAATCGCCGGATCATAAAAGGCAATGCCGATACAGGAACCTAATGCAAAAGTGATAATTTCGCCCTGTCCCCGCGTCAGCTTCATGTCTCCAATCCCGACTTTCAGCTGTCTTTCCATAGCAATCAAACTCCAAGCTTTGTAAGGATGCGGTTAAGAGATTCGATATCCGGCAACATAAGAAGCCAGTCATTAAGCTTCTGTCCGCCGATGACGAAATCTGCATTAAAATACATTAACTTGTCTGTCTCATAACCGTACTCTGCAATCGGTACAGTCAAGATACCGCCAAGCATATTGACAGCAGAACTTGGTACGGATAACTGGATATCCATATCTACCAATTCTGTGAATGCATTAACATAGGAACAGATAATAATATTTCCGATTTCCGTCATGGCAGAATGAGCCATTTCGTCCATCGCCTCAAACCCCGGATAGTCAATGCCGAGCAGCTTCTCAAAAATTGTATTTGCAAATTCAAGATTAAACAAGAATAGCATGAGTCCGTTCAATTCACCACTCATTTTTACAAGGGTGGCACCTACAATCTGCTCTTCATTTCCAATGGCATGAACTGCATCGTCATATCCAAGAATTTTAACCTGAGGAATCGAGATACGGACTTCCTTCTGAAGGAGCTGAGATAAAGATGTTGCAGCATGGCTTGTACCGATACTGCCAATCTCTTTCATAACGTCCAGTTCCTGGAGATTCATGTCTCCGTAATCATTAATTCTCATCGTAATTCCCCTTTATTGTTTATCAAGATCGAAGTCCGTTGATGGTTCCCTCGATTTCGTCGGAGGTCTGAACCATCTTAAGAACGTAACTGAATGCACGCTGACTTTCAATGACGCGAGTCATTTCCTTGGCCATATCCGTGCTGGAAGCCTCCAATGTGCCATTAATAACGACTGGATTTGGAACAGCGGTCGGTACATTCTGCGTGTCTCCGTCCTGAACGGCAAATTCATTATCGCCCATACTTAATAATCGGCTTGGATGTGGTAAAGTATAAACTCCAATCCGAGGTTTCTCTTCAGTTTCTTCGGTTTCTTCCGTATCCTCTTCTTCTTTTTCTTCACCGCTGGCGATGCGCTCGATTTCTTTGTTTAATGCTTCAATATCGAAAACACTTGCCGCAAGCGGTTCATCCTTCTGATCCAGTACATATTTACCGGTCTCTGTTACCAGCTTGAAGCTGCCATCGGCCATTTCTCCGCTATGGAAGTGACCATTGCGGGTATAACTGATTGCACCGGTGACCGGATCTTTGATCTTAAAGAAGGTGTTGTTGTCACCTAAGGCATA
>ONLM01000196.1 GCA_900318695.1 uncultured Eubacteriales bacterium
CGGCAAAGGAAATCGAGCGCGATGCGCGAGAGGAGGAATAGGGAATATCTGTCAGAACCGCAGGTTTTAACGACGCGAAGGAAATATATAAAAAGACACAGTGTCCTTAAATCAAAATATGCATTATTTAAGAAAAATAAGAATAATATACATTATAAGGTGGGAAATATCGCGATAATACGTGAAAAATAATGCATAATATTCATGAAGTGATGCATAAAAAGCTTGCTAATTACTCATTGACAAAAGACCGCAATAGTTTTAGAATCTCGAGTAATTGATGGGACAAATAAATCACAATCTGGAAAGGTCACCGTCAAAAAGGAGGAGAAGGATGAAAAAGTTTTTTGCAGTAGCAATGAGTGCACTTATGGCAGCTTCCATGATGACAGGATGCGGTTCATCAGCCGGATCAGCAGCCGGTACGGCACAGGATACACAGGCAGCGACAACGGCCGCGCAGACGGAAACATCCGCTGCAGCGAAAGACAGCGAAGCAACAACTGCGGCAGAGACATCGGCAGCCGGATCAGCCGCCGCTGCAGTTGCAGGAAAGACCTATAAGATTGCTATTGATCAGGCGTTTGCACCATTCTCAATCCAGCAGGATGACGGCAGCTATAAGGGCATTGATGTTGATATGATTCAGGCCATTGCAGAGCAGGAAGGCTTTACCGTAGACATTCAGCCGATGGATTTCTCCGCAATCATTCCGGCACTGGTATCCGGAACCATTGACGGCGGTCTCGGCTGCATGTCCATTACCGACGAGCGGAAGCAGACCGTAGATTTCTCGGATCCGTATTACGAGGATGGTCTTGCTCTGGTTACAAAGAGTGACAGCAGCATTGCAAAGCTGGATGATCTGAATGGCAAGACCGTGGCTGTAAAGGAAGGCACCCAGGGAGCGCTTTGGGCAGACGATAATAAGGACAAGTACAGCTTTACCATTTCTACACTTCCGGATTCTACTTCCACAGCGATGGCGGTAAAGAATGGTCAGGCCGACGCCCTTCTTGAAGATTTTCCGGTTATTTCCTATCAGATTTCAATTGGTGAGCAGGAAGGTTTAAAGGTTGCTGTAGATGCGGTCAATGAAAAGGGCGGCGTTGGTTTCTCTGTAAACAAGGGACAGAATCAGGAATTGATGGCTGCGTTTAATGAAGGTCTGGCTGCGATAAAGGCAAATGGCACGTATGACAAGATTCTTGCTTCCTACGAAGGTTGATCTTAAATCTGGACTATAAAAGTTGTTTTTAAAGTAAAAGGGGAGTTATGGCAGAGTATTTTTCCATGTTTTTTCAATATCTTCCGCGCCTTTTGGGCGGACTTCGGCTAACGATTATCATTGCCGTTTTTGGCATTTTGATTGCGGTCGTTCTTGGTATCCTGATTTGCATTTTATCCATCAGCGGGAAAAAGCCGCTGGTGAAGCTTGCAAATTTGTACATCACGGTGATTCGTGGAATACCGCTTATGATCTTGGCCCTGTTCCTGTACTTTGGCGTAATCAAAAATTCTCTGCCGCTCCTCACCAGTGCTTCCCTCATCCTGGGACTCAATGCATCAGCCTATATGGCGGAAATCTTTCGTGCAGGCATTCAGGCGATTGATTATGGTCAGACGGAAGCGGCGCGTTCGCTGGGACTGAGTTATGTACAGACCATGCGGAAAATCATCCTTCCGCAGGCAGTGAAGATTATGATTCCGTCTTTAATGAACCAGTTCATCACTTCCTTAAAGGATACAGCCATTCTTTCTGCCATTTCTGTAAATGAGCTCACCATGGTGTCAAAAACCATTATCGCAAGGAACTACAAGGCGTTTGAAGTGTATTCTTATGCGGCAATTCTGTATATTATACTGATCACAGCATTGACGATTCTTTCGAAATACGTGGAGCGTCGGCTGTCCTATGACAAACGATAAGGAGGAACGAAGATGTCGGAAAGCATTATTGAAGTAAAACATTTATATAAGGTTTTTGGCGAACTGGAAGTGCTGCGGGACATTTCGTTTTCCGTAGACGAAGGTGAAGTGGTTTGTGTGATTGGTCCGTCTGGTTCCGGAAAATCAACGCTTCTCCGCTGTCTCAATAAGTTGGAAGAAACGCAGGGCGGAGACATTGTCGTATTAAGCCAGAAGCTTGCCAATGTCAGAAACATCAATCATTACCGTGAGAATATCGGTATGGTATTTCAGCATTTCAATCTTTTTCCGAATTATACCGTGTTGGAGAATGTGATGCTCGCCCCGGTTATGCTGAAAAAAATGAGCAAGGAGCAGGCAAAGGAGAAGGCGCTGGAGCTGTTGGATCTGGTAGGACTCAAGGATAAGCAGAATGTTTATCCGGTGACGTTATCCGGCGGACAGAAACAGAGAGTGGCCATTGCGCGGGCACTTGCCATGAATCCGAAAATTATGCTCTTTGATGAGCCGACATCTGCGCTGGATCCGGAAATGGTTGGCGAAGTACTGGAAGTTATGAAAAAGCTCGCAAATGAAGGCATGACCATGGTGGTAGTCACACACGAAATGGGATTTGCAAGAGAGGTTGCGGATCGTGTGATTTTTATGGAGGATGGCTACATTGTAGAGGAGGCCGCACCGGACGATATGTTCTCCAGTCCAAAGTCGGAGCGATGCCGGAAATTCTTAAGCTCGGTACTGCCCGGCACCGGCCGAAAGATGGCGGGACCGAAACTCGTGGAAGATTGTGCGGTTGCAATGTAAATTCTATAAAAATGACGAAAAAACGAAATAGCAACATATAACACGGAATGTGTTACAAGAAAGCCCCCGGTGCTGTCCCACCGGGGGTTTTCCTATGCTATAATAAAAAAATGAATGTGCATAATGCTTGCCGCTTTTGAGCTGCACGATAGCGTCTTCGTGTTCGGGCGGGTCGAAAGTATCAGGATATCATTGAAATCCAATGGAGGAATTTTATGGCAAAGGAAGTATCGAGAGACAAGATCATTATCAGAACCAGTATCATAGGTATTTTGGCAAATATTTTTCTCGCGGCTTTTAAAGCGGGAGTCGGGATTCTTTCCCACTCGATTGCCATCGTTCTGGACGCCGTAAATAATCTTTCGGATGCCATGTCTTCGGTTATTACGATCGTAGGAACCAAGCTGGCCGGGAAACAGCCGGATAAAAAACATCCGTTGGGATACGGACGGATAGAATATTTAAGTGCGACCATTATTTCACTTATCGTGCTTTATGCAGGTATTACCTCTTTTGTGGAATCAATTAAGAAAATACTTCAGCCGGAAAAAGCAGATTACGGCACAATAACATTGGTCATCGTAGCGGTGGCGGTAGTGGTAAAGCTGATTTTAGGACGCTATGTAAAAGGAATCGGAGAGGAAGTAAAGTCGGATTCCTTAATCGCATCCGGTTCGGATGCGATGCTGGATTCCATCATTTCGGCTTCGACACTGGTTGCGGCGCTGATCTATCTGGGAACCGGAATCTCTTTGGAAGCATGGTTGGGCGCTCTGATTTCTGTGATTATCATGAAATCCGGTTTTGAGATGCTGCGTGATACAATTTCACAGATTCTCGGGGAACGTGTAAGCGGAAAATTTACAAAAGAAATCAAAGCGACGATCTGCACGCTTCCAAATATCAGTGGTGCGTATGATCTGATACTTCATAACTATGGTCCGGACCGTTATGTGGGTTCGGTACACATTGAGATTCCGGATACATTAACGGCACGGGAAATTGATGAACTGATGCGTGATGTGCAGCATCTGGTATATGAGAAGCACGGTGTCATTCTCGAGGGAATCAGCATTTATTCGGTAAACAGCCGGGATGATAAGGCACAGGAAATGCTTACGGAGATACGACACCTTGTTATGAGTCATGATCATGTGCTCCAGATGCACGGATTCTATGTGCATGAGAAAGAAAAATATATTGGCTTTGATGTGATCATTGATTTCGGACTGAAAGACCGGCAGGCATTGTTTGAGCATATTGAGAATGATGTGCACAAAATGTATCCGGAATATGAACTCCGGCTCAATATGGATGCCGATATTACAGATTGAGTTCAAGACATAAGAGACAGAAAGGACAGGATTAGAGAGAATGCGTTCAGTGGTACAGGTAGTGCAGCATGCATCGGTGACGGTAGACGGCGAAGTCGTAGGAAAGATTGGAAAGGGATTTCTGGTTCTTCTTGGCGTAAGCGAAGAGGATACAGAAGCGGTAGCAGACAAGCTTTGTAAAAAGATTTGCAATGCACGGATTTTTGCGGATGAAAACGGAAAGACCAATCTGAGTCTCGCAGATGTGGGCGGAGAACTCCTGGTGATCAGTCAGTTTACATTGTATGCCGACTGCAAAAAGGGAAATCGTCCAAGCTTTACCAAGGCGGGAAGCCATGAGACCGCAACGCGTCTCTATGAATACTTTATGAAGAAATGCAGGGAATATGTGCCGGTGGTGGAACATGGAATCTTCGGAGCAGATATGAAGGTGGAGCTTCTGAATGATGGCCCCTTTACGCTGATGCTGGATACCGACCAGCTGTAACAGAAAAAAGCCGTGCAATTTTGCAGCAGACCAATGTCACAGTGCCGGAGAAAAGCCGGCGTGTTAAAATCATTGCGGCGGTGATGATATCAGAATGAAGGAGAATGAATGGATTTATTTGAGTATATGCAGGAAAAAAGTAAGGAGGAAGATGCGCCTCTGGCGAGTCGTATGCGTCCGGAGACTTTGGAAGAAGTGGTCGGCCAGGAACATATTATCGGCCGGGACAAACTGCTCTATCGTGCCATTAAAGCGGATAAACTGGGATCTATTATTTTCTACGGTCCGCCTGGAACCGGAAAGACGACATTGGCCAAAGTCATTGCCCATACAACAAGTGCGGATTTTGAATCGGTGAATGCAACCATTGCCGGAAAAAAAGACCTGGAAGAGGTAGTGGCCCGTGCCAAACAGAATGCCGGAGGGTATGGCAGAAAGACGATTCTTTTTATCGATGAGATTCACCGTTTCAACAAAGCGCAGCAGGACTATCTTCTGCCGTATGTCGAGGACGGGACAGTAATTCTGATCGGTGCAACCACGGAAAATCCGTATTTTGAAGTAAATAGCGCGCTGATCTCGCGCTCCCGCATTTTTGAACTGAAGCCGTTGAATAAAGAAAACATTGCGACACTGATCGATCGGGCTCTCGAGGATAACCGGAAAGGAGTCGGTTCCTTCCATGCGGTGATCGAGGCCGATGCGCGGGAATTTCTGGCGGAATGTGCCAATGGAGACGCGCGGGCCGCATTGAATGCGGTGGAGCTTGCGGTTCTCACAACGGCGCGCAGTGACGACGGACACATTCACATTACGCTGGATGTTGCCCAGGAATGCATACAGAAACGGGCTGTGCGATACGACAAGGATGGTGACAACCATTATGATACGGTCTCCGCGTTCATCAAATCCATGCGCGGTTCCGATCCGGATGCGGCGGTATATTATCTTGCAAGAATGCTTCTGGCCGGAGAAGACATTAAGTTTATTGCGCGCCGCATTGTGATCTGTGCTTCGGAAGATGTGGGAAATGCCGATCCGATGGCACTGGTGGTTGCGACCAATGCGTTCCTTGCCATTGAACGCGTAGGTATGCCGGAGGCAAAGATCATTCTGAGCCATGCGGCAACGTATGTGGCAACAGCACCAAAATCCAATGCCTGTGTCGTTGCCATCGGAGAAGCGGAACAGGTTGTGAAAGAAACCGGAAATCTGCCGATTCCGCCATATCTTCAGGATGCGCATTATCATGCAAGTGCGAAGCTTGGCCGCGGCATAGGTTATAAGTATCCGCATGATTATCCGGGAAATTGGGTTGAACAGCAGTATCTGCCGGATGAAGTGAAGAATGTGGAATTTTATCACGCGCCGCACACGCATAAGAGATAGTTTTAATGAATCTTTAAGGATATTGCGGTAGATATTTTAGATTGCGCGTGTTATTTTTATATGCGTTCATCGTCTAAAAGAGGGTGAAGAACTATAGTGAGGAGAAGAGATTATGATGAAGAAATTTACATATGCTGCACTTGCAGCCATGATGGTAATGTCTGTGGCTGCCTGCGGTAAGAAAGAAAAGGCAGCAGATACGTCTGCACTGCAGGAGACCGTATCTTCCGAGACAGTGGCAGCTGCAGAACAGGCAAAAAATTCATGTACAGCAACCATTCAGAAGGCAGATGACAGTCAGATCCAGGTAGAGCTGGATGATGGCAGTTCCATGAACTTCAATATTAAAAATGCCAAGGTAAACCAGAAGTATGGTTTGATGCCGGGAGATGAGGTTACGCTCTGGTATGAGGCCGATGAGCTGAGCGACGGTATGGAGCTGAAGGCTGTGGAGATGAATGTACCGTTTGAGCTTACTTCTGAGAATTATGATCAGGATCCGATGGGGTATGGTCAGATTACAAATATCGATGACAAGTCTATTACCATTAAGGAAGAAGAAGGACGTTCCGAAGAGGACGTTCCGGACGGATATCCTATAGACGGTAAGGAATATACCTTTACACGTCCTTCCTATGGCTATGTGATTGGTGAGCCAAAGAAGGGCGATTATGCAGAAGTGGATTTCCTGGGCGATCTTTCCAGCAATGCGGCAGCGTACCGTATCGTGACACAGGATGCTATGGAAAACGACGAGAACGCGTCGGATGTTCGTGCATTGATTGGTACAATGGGCGAAGTTGATGAAGATGGTCTTTTTGATCTCACAACAGACGAAGGTACGACCTTCCACTTTACAACAGAAGGCAATGCGGAGCTGATTAAGAAGGCAAAGGATGCAAAAGGAAAGAAGGTTACGGTATCCTACAGCGATTCCATTCGTATGCGCGTAACTACCTGCGATAATATTGCCGAGTAAATCGTTCATCTAATAATCTGATTTTATAATAAAAACGCCACGCAGAAATGCTGTATATCTTCTTCACGGGTTTGTCCGGTAAAGAAGGCTATACAGCCAAAAAACTGCGTGGCTTTTTTTGCTATGAAGCCGTCAAGCGGACGCCGTGCTTGCACGGGCGGACATTTGACGGCGAAGGAAATCGAGCGC
>ONLM01000170.1 GCA_900318695.1 uncultured Eubacteriales bacterium
GAGTGTACCGAGCTTGTTGAGACCCGCGTGATCAACGGGCGGGAATATCTTCTGATCCCGATTGCCGATGATATCGAGGTGAACGGAATCAAGATCCGTCAGAACCTTGCGGCAGAGGATGTAAAAGCCGCTACGGAGCAGGGTGGAAAAACCGTTGTTCAGGAATGAAAAGCGTAAGAGACAATGCGTATCGGGTGTGCCAGGGAAAGGAATAGCGACAGAACATGGAACGAAACCGGAATTATGATCTTCTTCGGGTAGTGGGGATGCTGTTTGTAATTTATTATCACGGACATGAAAAACCTTTTGGCGGAACGCCGCTTTTATTTCATGCCCTGATGGTTCTTCTGGCTGCCGGCAATGGCTTGTTTTTTATGATGAGCGGGCGGTTTAATCTGCAGCACCGCTTTACCGGTCCGGCGGATTACCGGGAATTCTATGCCAAAAAGGCGATTACGATTCTGTTTCCCTATGTGGTTATGAGTCTGGTATTTACCTTATGGACGAGTCTTACCGGACAGACTGCGGAGCCGCTGCGGCTCGGAAATTATCTCCGAAATGCGTTTCTGGATCTTTGTTACCGGAATGCGGCGACACATCTATGGTTTATGTATGTACTGATCGGAATTCTTGTAATTACGCCGTTTCTTGCGAAATTGTTTCAGAGTCTCAAGGATTATGAACTGAAGCTGTTTATCGGGCTTTGCCTTTGCTGGAACATGGTCAGTACCTTTCTGGTGCAGGATGGGCTGGTATACCGTCTTTTGGGCGGGGATCCCGGTGCCATACAGCCGGGCTTTGCCTATGATGCGTTTATTCTCAGCGACTGGATTGATGCATTTTTATTCGGCTACTTCGCCTATCGTCTGATCCGGAAGGAAATGCTTTCCCGGATTGTTGCAGTCGGTATGGTGGGATTTCTGACAGAAGTACTGGGAAAAACATTTCTGAATGATTCCTATAAGAACTGGGATAATTTTGCACCGGCGTATCTGGTGTTCTTTCCAATGGTTTACAGCCTGTTTGTTTACGGATGGAAAATCCGGGACAATGCATTTGGAAAAGTCATCGGATTTCTTGCAAAGCACAGCTATATGATCTATCTCGTGCACTGGTATGTGAACATTTATATTTTTGAACATCGTCTGATCGATACCGGGATCATCGGCCTGAACTTTATTTTGATTGGCGCAGCGACCTTTGCGGTGTCGTTAGGCATTTCCATCGTTCTGAATGAACTTCTGTTCTTCCCGGTGGAGGGGCGGCTTACGAAATGGCTCCGGCAGCAGGCAGAGCAATGGAGAAAGGAAACGGATGAGAAGGAGAAGATATCATGAGTAAAAAAGCATTGATCGCCATGTCCGGCGGTGTGGATTCTTCGGTTTCTGCGGCACTGATGCAGGAGGCCGGCTGGGACTGCGTCGGTGTGACGATGAAGCTGTACGATAAAAAAACGGCGTCACAGAAAGAGAAAGAAAACGGTGCAGAGCAGGCGTCTGCCTGCGGTTCCACACAGGAAACGGAAGATGCACGTAAGGTTGCAGAGCAGCTGGGCATACCGTATTCTGTCGTGGATTTTTCCGAGGAATTCCATAGGGAAGTCATTGAGCGATTCATCCGGACGTATGAAGAGGGCGGTACGCCGAACCCATGTATTGAATGTAACCGCTACATGAAACATGCGAAGCTTTTTCATAAGGCCGAAGAGCTTTCCTGCGACGTCATTGTGACCGGTCACTATGCCCGTA
The DNA here is from genome assembly GCA_900318695.1 of uncultured Eubacteriales bacterium. Lineage (GTDB taxonomy): Bacteria > Bacillota > Clostridia > Lachnospirales > Lachnospiraceae > Oribacterium. The sequence continues at coordinate 1,749 of ONLM01000170.1, forward strand.
TTGCAAAGGATCCGGAAACCGGACGGTATCTTTTGAAAAAGGCCCGTAATCTTGCGAAGGATCAGAGCTATGTGCTGTATTTTATGAGTCAGGAGCAGCTGCAGCATACGGTTTTCCCGCTGGGAGATTTTTCTTCGAAGGATGAGGTCCGGGCAGCGGCGGAAAAGTATGGATTCACCAACGCCCATAAGCATGATTCCCAGGACATCTGTTTTGTGGACGGCGATTATGCGGATTTCATAGAGGCGGAGCGCGGGAAGAAATTTTTGCCGGGAGAATTCGTAGACGAGGACGGTCACGTGCTCGGAGAGCACAAAGGAATCATCCGCTACACCATCGGGCAGAGGAAGGGACTGGGCCTTTCTTTGAAGCAGCCAATGTACGTGTGCGGGAAGGATATGGAAAAGAACAAGGTTATTCTCACCACGGGTGCGGCCTTGTATTCGGAAGCGCTCATTGCAGACCATTTTAACTGGATTCCGTTTCCGGGAGACCGCCCGGAGGGACCGGTGCATTGTATGGCAAAGACACGGTACAAAGCGAAAGAGGCGCCGGCCACGGCAGAGGTACTGCCGGATGGAAAAGTCAAGGTGACGTTTGAAACACCGGAGCGTGCCGTTGCCATTGGACAGGCGGTGGTTCTGTATGATGGCGATCTTGTATTGGGAGGCGGCACCATTGTGCAGGCAAAATCCTCTTATTCGATTGCAGATTGTACGGGAATTTAAGACGTTCTAAAATAAATAAACTTTGTATAGTGCATCGTATTGTGTTAAAATCCGTTGTAAGTATCTAAAAACCCGGGCTAACTGCGCCATTTTACGTGAGAGCAGTTACCTGAGCCGCTGCAGGTTACCGGGATGATAAAGGAGAAATCATGAAGGGAATTATACTTGCCGGAGGATCCGGTACAAGATTATATCGACTGACAAAGGTGACATCAAAGCAGCTGCTTCCGATTTATGATAAGCCAATGATCTATTATCCGCTGAGCGTTCTGATGAATGCCGGCATCCGCGATATTCTTTTAATTTCAACTCCAAACGATACACCGCGGTTCCAGGATCTTTTGGGCGACGGAAGCCAGTTTGGTATCAATCTGCAGTATAAGGTACAGCCAAGTCCGGACGGACTGGCACAGGCATTCATCCTGGGCGCCGACTTTATCGGTGAGGATTCCGTTGCCATGATTCTGGGTGACAATATCTTCTCCGGTCACGGTTTCAAGACCTCCCTCCGGGCGGCAGCCGCAAAGGAAACCGGTGCGACGGTTTTCGGTTATTATGTGGATGACCCGGAGCGTTTCGGTATCGTTGAATTTGATGAAAGGGGCAAGGCTATTTCCATCGAGGAGAAGCCGGAACACCCGAAGTCCAATTATTGTGTAACCGGACTGTATTTCTATGACAACAAGGTTGTAGAGTATGCGAAGAACTTAAAGCCGTCTGCCAGAGGGGAACTGGAGATCACCGATCTCAACCGTATCTATCTTGAGCAGGGTGAGCTGGATGTGACGCTTCTGGGACAGGGCTTTACCTGGCTTGACACCGGTACACAGGAGTCGCTGGTGGATGCAACCAATTTTGTACATACCATCGAGACACATGAGCATCGTAAGATCGCCTGCCTTGAGGAAATTGCATATCTGAACGGCTGGATCGGCAGAGAAACGGTAGAGAAAGCCTACGAGATGTATAAGAAAAATGAGTATGGCCGCTACCTGAAGGATGTTCTGGACGGCAAATATATCGATAAAATCACAGAATAAACGAAAACAATGCAGCAGAGCTGTATAAAGATCAGACGGCTTGCGCAGAAGGAGAAAAATATGAAATATATTGTAACCGGTGGTGCAGGATTTATCGGCGGTAATTTCATGCACTTTGCAGTCAATACTTATCCGGAGGACATGTGGATCTGTCTGGATGCCCTTACCTATGCCGGAAATCTCGAGACACTGGCACCACTGGAGGGAAAGCCAAATTATAAATTCGTAAAGGGCGACATTGCCGACCGCAAGTTCATTTTTGATCTGTTCGAGCAGGAGAAGCCGGATGTGATCATCAACTTTGCGGCAGAGTCTCATGTAGACCGTTCGGTTACCAACCCGGATATTTTCCTGCAGACCAATGTAGGCGGTACCGTAACACTTCTGGATGCCTGCAAGCAGTATGGCATCAAGCGTTATCACCAGGTATCAACCGATGAGGTTTACGGTGATCTTCCGCTGGATCGTCCGGATCTCTTCTTTACGGAGGACAATAAGATCAAGGCATCTTCTCCGTATTCTGCATCAAAGGCTTCTGCCGATCTGTTTGTTATGGCATATCACAGAACCTTTGGTATTCCGACCACAATTTCCCGCTGCTCCAATAACTATGGTCCATACCATTTCCCGGAGAAGCTGATTCCGCTTGTAATTTCCAGAGCGCTGAACGATGAGAAGATCCCGGTATACGGAAACGGTGCCAATGTACGTGACTGGCTGTATGTAACCGATCACTGCAAGGCCATTGACCTCATTGTCCGTAAGGGAAAGGTCGGCGAAGTATATAACATCGGCGGACACAACGAGAGAACCAATCTCGAGGTGGTAAAGACGATTTTAAAGGCTCTGAACAAGCCGGAGTCTCTTATCGAGTACGTAAAGGATCGTCCGGGTCACGATCAGCGTTATGCTATGGATCCGACCAAGATGGAGACCGAGCTTGGCTGGAAGCCGGAGTATAATTTCGATTCCGGTATTCCGGTAACCATTGACTGGTATCTCAACAACAAGGAGTGGTGGGAGCACATCATTTCCGGTGAGTATCAGAATTACTTTGACAAGATGTATGTAGAAGGCAAGGGCCTGAAGGAATAAAAAGAACGTAAGGAAAAGAATATGAAGATTTTTGTAACCGGTGTCAATGGCCAGTTGGGCCATGATGTCATGAATGAGCTCGCAAAACGCGGCTATGAGGGTGTCGGATCCGATTTGAAGCCGGAATATTCCGGTGTTATGGATGGCTCTCCTGTCACAACACTTCCGTATGTATCTATGGATATTACGGATCGTGCCCAGGTGGAGAAGGTGTTGACGGAGGTTCATCCGGATGTGATCGTACATTGTGCTGCCTGGACAGCTGTCGATCTTGCGGAGGATGAGGACAAGAAGCCGAAGGTTAAGGCGATCAATGTCGACGGTGTACAGAATATTGCCGATATGGCGAAGGCTCTGGATGCCAAGATGATCTACATCTCAACCGATTACGTATTTAACGGACAGGGCACAGAGCCATGGAAGCCGGACTGCAAGGAGTATGCACCGCTTAATTATTACGGTGAGACCAAGCTCGGCGGTGAGCTTGCCGTTTCCGGGACACTGGAGAAATACTTTATTGTTCGTATTGCCTGGGTATTTGGACTGAATGGAAAGAATTTCATTAAGACCATGCTGAATGTCGGCAAGACACATGACCAGGTACGTGTAGTAAACGATCAGGTCGGCACACCGACCTATACGCTGGATCTCAGCCGGCTTCTTGTGGATATGCTGGAGACCGAGAAATACGGTTATTACCATGCAACCAATGAGGGCGGTTACATCAGCTGGTATGATTTCACAAAGGAAATCTACCGTCAGGCCGGTCTTGACACCGAGGTTCTTCCGGTAACCACCGAGGAATACGGTCTCAGCAAGGCAGCCCGGCCGTTTAATTCCAGACTGGACAAGTCTAAGCTGGTAGAGTCCGGTTTCCGTCCGCTCCCTACCTGGCAGGATGCGGTAGCCCGTTATCTTGCGGCATTGTCCACGCAGGAAGATGCATAAATAAACCATAGAGGTATTTTTTAAATGGGTAAATATTTTGGTACCGATGGATATCGCGGGGAGGCCAATGTCGTGCTTACAGCCGATACGGCTTTCCGAGTTGGTAAATTCCTGGGATGGTACTATCAGAATAAGAAAAAAGCTGGCGAGCGATGCCGTATTGTTATTGGTAAGGATACCCGCCGGTCCAGCTATATGTTTGAATATTCTATTGCTGCCGGTATCACAGCGTCCGGTGCGGATGCGTATCTTCTTCATGTTACGACCACACCGTCGGTTTCTTATGTAGTTCGTTCCGAGGATTTCGACTGCGGCGTTATGATCTCCGCATCCCACAATCCGTTTTACGATAATGGCTTAAAGGTCATCAATGGAAGCGGTGAGAAGCTCGGCGATGATGTAATCCAGGAAATTGAGAATTATCTGGATGGTCTGACACCGGAGATTCCGCTTGCGACACGCGAAAACATTGGCCGTACGGTGGATTTTGCAGCTGGCCGTAACCGCTATATCGGTTATCTGATTTCGCTGGCAACCCGTTCCTTCAAGGGCAAGAAAATCGCGCTTGACTGTGCCAATGGTTCCGCTTCTTCTGTTGCAAAGGCGGTATTTGACGCGCTGGGTGCCGATACGCACGTGATTCATAACGAGCCGAACGGCATCAATATTAACGATCATTGCGGCTCTACTCATATTGAGAGCCTGCAGAAGTATGTGGTCGAAGAAGGATGCGATATCGGTTTTGCCTTTGACGGTGATGCGGACCGCTGTCTCGCTGTAGACGAGGATGGTAATCTTGTAAACGGCGATCAGATTATGTATGTATGCGGCAAGTACATGAAGGAGCGTGGACTTCTCGCAGACGATACGATTGTTACGACAGTCATGTCAAACTTTGGTCTTTATAAGGCGTTGGATCAGGAAGGTATTCGCTATGAAAAGACCAAGGTCGGTGACCGTTTTGTTTATGAAAATATGTCTGAAAACGGCTTCAGCCTCGGCGGCGAGCAGTCCGGACATATTATATTCCTCCGTCATGCCACAACCGGCGACGGCATTCTGACTTCCATTAAGGTCATGGAGGCAATGCTTGAAAAGAAGCAGAGTCTCAAGACGCTTTGCCAGGGCTTTACGGTATACCCTCAGGTTCTGAAAAATGTGGAAGTCAAGGATAAGGAATCTGCTCAAAAGGATCCTGCAGTCGTACAGGCTGTAGAGGATGTTACGAACGCATTGGGCACCGATGGCCGTATTCTGCTTCGTGCTTCCGGCACAGAACCGCTGGTTCGTGTCATGGTGGAAGCGGACACACAGGAAAAATGTGAGAAATATGTAGATCAGGTCATTGCCGTGATGAAGGACCAGGGTTTGGTTCTGGGCATCCGATAACTCAAAAAGCGATGCCCTGCGCATCGCTTTTTTTCGTGATGGAATAGTAAATCTTTCAACTGCGCGAAGGATTTATTATAGATATGAAAACTTTAGGGGAGTAGAAGTCCCTGATGGGCTGAAGCGGGATCTTTCACAGGGTTCCGCCGGAAGGGGAGAAAAAGTTATGCTGAATTACAAACGCTACAGAAGATTTCCGGCTTTCAAGTATCCGGAGCGGACATGGACAGACAAAGAGATTACCGAGGCACCAATCTGGTGTTCGGTGGACCTGCGAGATGGAAACCAGGCTCTGGTGGAGCCAATGGGAGTGGAAGAAAAAGTAGAATTCTTCTGCCTGTTGGTGAAGCTGGGATTTAAAGAAATTGAAGTAGGTTTTCCGGCAGCATCTCAGATTGAGTATGATTTTCTTCGACAGTTGATTGAACGCAAACTGATTCCGGACGATGTTACGCTTCAGGTTTTGGTGCAGTGCCGTGCCGAGCAGCTGGAAAGAACGTTCCAGTGTCTGCAGGGACTGGATAAGGCCATCGTGCATATCTATAACTCCACATCCATACTTCAGCGCGATGTGGTATTCCATAAATCAAAGGAAGAAATTATAGACATTGCGCTTACCGGCACGGAACTGGTTCGGAAATATGCGAAAAGCTTTCCGGGACATATTCGTCTTGAGTATTCACCGGAATCTTTTACCGGTACCGAAATGGAGTATGCTGCAGAAATCTGTAATGCGGTTCTTGATGCATGGAAATGCGGTCCGGGACGTGAAGTAATCATCAATCTTCCGTCGACAGTGGAAATGAATACGCCGAATGTATATGCGGATCAGATTGAGTATATGTCTAATCATCTCAAATACCGGGAGTATGTGACACTTTCGGTTCATCCGCACAATGACCGCGGAGAAGGTGTGGCTGCGACGGAGCTGGCGATGATGGCCGGCGCGCAGCGTGTGGAAGGTACCCTGTTTGGCAATGGAGAGCGTACCGGCAATGTGGATATCCTGACGCTTGCATACAACATGTTTTCACATGGTGTGGATCCCAAGCTGAATCTGGAAAATATCAATGCAATCCGGGAAGTGTATGAGCGTTGTACCAAGATGACGATCCCACCGCGAGAGCCATATGCAGGAAAACTGGTCTTTACGGCTTTTTCCGGTTCGCATCAGGATGCCATCAATAAGGGTATCCAGGCCATGCATGACCGGCATTCGGAATTCTGGGAAGTACCGTATCTGCCAATCGATCCGGCGGACATTGGACGGGAATACGAGCCGATTGTCCGTATTAACAGTCAGTCCGGAAAGGGCGGGGTCGCTTTTGTTATGGATTCGCAGTTTGGCTACAAGCTTCCGAAGGGTATGCAGAGAGAGTTTGCAGACTATATTCAGACGCTTAGTGAGAAGATCGGCGAAGTTTCTCCGAAGACGATTTACGAGATCTTCCAGGCAGAGTATGTGGAGACCAAGGAGCCGATTCATTTCAAATCCTTCCGTACGACAGAAACCGAGGTGGAGGAAGATACCTTTACCACTATGGTCAGTGTAAACTATCTAAATCATGGCAATATGCAGACCTTCAGCGGTGTAGGCAACGGACCGATCGATGC
>ONLM01000125.1 GCA_900318695.1 uncultured Eubacteriales bacterium
GATACTACCATAAATCATTTTATGCTTCATAAGGTTGGAGCAAAGTCTTTTTATGGGCAGGCATTTTTACCGGATCTTTGCGAACTGTCTGCCGATATGCTTCCGTATACCAAAAAATACTTTCAGGAACTGATTACGACAGGAAAGATTCGGGAGATAACGCCAAGTGATTTGTGGTATGAAGAAAGAACGGAATTTTCTCCTGACCAGGTGGGGACCGTAAGCCCGTCGCATCAAAATCAAGGCTTTGAACTTCTACAGGGACCGGCTGTTTTTTCGGGAAAGATTCTCGGCGGATGTGTAGATTCCATGTACGATTTTTGGAATGGAGAACGTTATGAGGATATGCCGATCCTATGCCGGAAATATCAGCTTTTTCCGGACGAAAAGGAATGGGAGGGACGTATTCTTCTGTTGGAAACCAGTGAGGAGAGACCTTCACCGGATAAATATAAAAAGGCACTTGAGTACCTTAAGGCAGCCGGCGTTTTTCGTGCTGTTTCGGGTGTGCTGGCGGGAAAGCCACAAAATGAATGCTATGCGGATGAGTATAAGAAACTGCTCGTTGAAGTAATTGATAATCCGGACCTTCCGGTTCTTTTCAATGTGAATATCGGTCATGCTATGCCGCGTTGTATTATTCCGTTTGGTGTAAATGCAACTGTGGATGCGACCGCGCAGAAAATAAGATTTGATGAGAATTATTAATGTCAAAAAGCAGGGAGTCTGTACGAAAGACTTCCTGCTTTTGCATTTTAAGGGGATGGGAAAATTCATCTAGGCTGTGACATGACGGTAATCTGTTTATTGCTGCCATTGATCTGATCTTTTGTAAAATGGGTTGGCTTGTGTAAGTTGGAAATTTCATACAGAACCAGTGTCAAAGTAATGATTGCAATAGAAAGAATTGTTGTCATGATTATACCTCCTAATGAATAATGTAATCGTCAGGTTGCGCTGTTTGAATCCACAGTGAATGACGATGTATAAACAGGATGCTACAAATGAAAGAAGTTCTTTCGGTGTTTTGCATCTGCTCTTTACGTTATGGATCATAACGCAAAAACATTCATGAGTGAAATCCATATTATTCACGTTTATACATTCCAAACAGGAATGTATTGTGGCATAATTAATTGCAATAGGAATTGTTACAAATAGAAGAGTCTAAGTGGCGGAAGAGGGAAATATGATATATATCGGGTGTCATTTATCGGTTACAAATGGATATGAAGCGATGGGGCAGCAGATGGTGCAGTTTGGAGGAAATACGTTCGCCTGGTTCACCAGAAATCCGAGAGGCGGTAAGTCAAAAGATATTGAACCTGGGGATATAGAGGCGCTTTCGGAAATCCTTTCGGAGAAAAAATTCGGCAAGCTGGTAGCGCATGCCAGTTACACAATGAATCTATGTTCGGCCAATCCGGAAACAAGAGCCAATGGACTTGATATGCTTGTAAAGGATCTTGAAAAAATGGAAGCGCTGCCGGGACAGTATTATAATTTCCATCCGGGGTCACATACAGGACAGGGATCTGATACGGGGATTGAACAGATTGCAGAAGGACTGAATAAGGCGCTGTATCCTGCCATGAAGACAACCGTGCTTTTGGAGACAATGGCGGGAAAAGGCTCTGAAGTCGGAAAGAGTTTTGAAGAGCTTCAAAGAATCATGGATCTTGTACAATGTAAAGACAAGCTGGGTGTATGTTTTGACACGTGCCATACCTGGGATTCAGGTTATGACATTGTAAATGATCTTGATGGAGTGCTGGAACAATTTGACAAGATAGTAGGGTTGGACAGACTTAAAGCGGTTCATTTCAATGACAGTAAAAATGAGTGTGGCTCCCATAAAGATCGTCATGAAAAACTGGGACAGGGATTTATTGGAATGGATGCCATGAAGCGTATAGCAATGCATCCTGTGTTTAAGGGACTTCCGTTCATTTTGGAGACGCCGAATGACGACATCGGATATATCCGGGAGATTGCGACAGTTAAGAGTTGGTTTGAAAAATAGAAGAGCAAGGAGAAGACGTATCAGCACAGGGGAAAGATATCATGACAGATAAGGATATAGAGCTTTTAGAAGATCTTTCTAAAACGCACAATATTACGAAAACCGCACAACGGCTTTATACCACGCAATCAGCACTGACGAAACGGTTGCAGAACATAGAGGAAGAATTAGGCTGCCCATTATTTATACGATCGAAAAAGGGCGTGCTTCTGACACCGTTTGCAGAAACCATTTTGCCGTATGTCCGGGACATCGGGCACAATCTGGATCAGATCCGGAATATTGCGGCATGCTCGGAAGATGAACTTGGCGGAACACTAAAAGTAGGAGTGGCTGTAAATCATGCCCGATATAAGCTGACAAATTTATTGGAGGCTTTCATTGCAAAATATCCGAAAGTCGATATACAGGTCAATGTAAAAAGAAGCCCGGATCTGTATCAGGAGTTGATGTCAGGAGAAACAAATCTTGCAATCATTCGCGGTGATTATCCATGGACGGAAGGTGATGTTATTCTGTTTGAGGAGGATGTCTGTCTGGTCAGAAGCAAGGAACAGAAAGATGGAGATCTCAATATGCTTCCATTTATCGATCGAACCTCTGACGTAAGTTATGAAGCAGAACTTGGGCGCTGGATGAAGGAGCATAGGATACGAAGACATTCCGGACTGCTGATTAATGATGTGGATACGATATTGCAGATGGTGGAACGAAATATGGGCTGGACGGTCATTCCGGAGATCTGCCTGTCGGAGTTTAATGGAATAGTGGAAAAACTTACTTTTGAAGACGGAACTCCATTTAAGAGAAGGACACATCTTTTGTATAGGCCGGACTACTTTCAGCTTCCGCAGGTGCAGGCATTTGTTGAAGCGGTAAAGGAATTTAACTGTAATCGTTCGGTGAAGCTTTTATAAGAGTGGAGGCAGGGGCAAAGAGCACATCTTATGATGTTGTAAAGGCTTATGTCAGCAAACGTATTGGTAAGTTCTCTAAGCAAGAAGTTCTTATGGGATGCCCAAGTTTGGGAAGTTCATCTGTAGAGTCAGCTTTGAAGAAACTTGTTGAGGATGGGTATACAGATATC
>ONLM01000172.1 GCA_900318695.1 uncultured Eubacteriales bacterium
AGATCGCAGGCCGCATAATATGCATTCAGCTTCTGCTTCATCGTATCGCCGATTTCACAACGATAGGTATTGCTGTTGATAATGGAAAGACCATCCGCCGTCGTAGAGCAGATTCCGCTGCGTACCATAAGCGAAGCCACATATTCCTTACTCATATTGACGTTCTGTATACTTACAGCATGTTCCCGGACGAAAATACCGGCATCCTCCCGATGGAGTTTCAGGAATCCATTCTGGGCTATGGCAACACCGCTGATCTTCTGGTTTGCGTCTTTGTTCTGTTCGGAGCTGCCGCTGTAGGTATTGATATCAAGGACAGTCACCTGCTGCCCCATACTGTTAAACAGTGTGGCCGCCGTCTCCGGAGAAACAATCGCGATGTCCAGTTTCTTTTCCCGAAAATCATTCACAAGCTTCTCCGTGTCTGTTTCCGGAACAATGGTATAGTGACCGGCGGCTTTTCCGTCTCTTGCAGACGCCATAAGCTGTAACATGGAGACCGCGCTGGGACTTCGGTCAAATCCGATACTGAACGCATTACTTGCGGTAGAGTTTACACCAAAGTCTTCTGCAGTTTCCGCTACGGCTTCGATCGGTATCGTCGTTTCCGGTACGGTCGTTTCCATAGGCTCTACGTGAAAAGGATTCAGCATATTACAGCCGGTCAAGGCTAAAGATGCAAGAATCGCCATAAAAAATCCTGCTTGTTTGTTTCTTTTCATACTATGCCTCATATCATTCTGTTCTTATGAACAGATTCTTTTTTAAGTGTAACAAGTTCAAAAAGGAACTGCAACTATTTCAATACACACGAAAAGCACGTGACATTCGTCACGTGCTTTTTATAAAAAATACTACCCCTGTGCACATCCGATCCGGATGGGGGAATCGGTATGCGTCACCATTTCATTGCTTCGATTGCGGCCCGTTCCAGAGCAATTCCTTCTTTATAATGCTCGGTAAAGGTCTCAAAACCTGCCACATCGGCCGGATCCGGTTCCACTGTCGTGCCGGACTGATCGGCAAAAATTTCCTTTTGCAGGAATTCGCCCAGACTGCCCGCTTCTTTTCCGCGAAGCATATACAGTGCCAACAGCGCCTCGCCCCACGGACCGCCTTCACTGGCATTGTCCATAACCGTAACCGGCGCATTGACAGCCGCAGCGAGATAACTCTGCGCTACCCCCTTCGTCTTAAATAATCCGCCATGTCCGGTAATGCTCTTTACCGGTACCTTCTCATCTTTTAAAAGAATATCCAGACCCAGTTTTACGGCGCCGAGAGACGTATAAAGATGTGCTCTCATAAAATTGGAAAGTGTAAAACGGCTGTCCGGTGTACGGGCAAACAGCGGACGCCCCTCGTTCAAATGGGTAATGCCTTCGCCCGAAAAATAGCCATACGGCAAAAGTCCGCCGCAATCCTTATCGCCCTTCAGCGAATTGGTATACAGCTTTCCGTACAGCTCACCCATATCCACCGGCTGTCCCATAAGTTCCAGAAACTCTTTAAACAGATTGACCCACGCATTCAGATCGGAGGTTCCGTTATTGGCATGGGACATGGCTACCGGATAACCGTCCGGCGTCGTTACCATATCGATCTCGCGATACAGCTTGGAAAGCTTTTTGTCCTGATCCAGTACAAGCATGGCAAATGTACTGGTACCGGCCGAAATGTTTCCCGTACCTGGTGCGACAGAGTTTGTCGCAACCATACCGGTTCCGGCATCCCCCTCCGGCGGACACATCGGAATTCCGGCCTTCAGTGTACCGGTCTCATCCAGGAGTTTTGCACCGGCTTCGGTAAGAACACCGGCTTCCTGTCCGGCCAGCAGCACTTCCGGAAGGATCTCCCGGAGCGTCCACGGATATTTTTTATCCCGGATCAGTGTCTGGAAGGTTTCCACCATTTTCTCATCATAATCCAGTTTTTCCGAATCGATCGGGAAAATACCGGCGGCATCGCCAATACCGGTAACCTTCCGGCCCGTTAATTCCCAATGAATAAAAGAATCCAGTGTCGTAACAAAGGAAAAATCCTTCACGAAACTCCGGTTCTCCAGTATCATCTGGTAAATATGCGCAATGGTCCAGCGAAGCGGAATGTTAAAATGGAATGCCTCCGTCAAAGCATCGGCGGCTTCCTGTGTATTGCTGTTTCTCCAGGTTTCAAACGGACTTAACAATGTTCCCGCCTTATCAAAGGCCAGAATGCCGTGCATCATCGCACTGATGCCCAGTGCGCCATATGTCTCCGGAATAATGCCGTACTGTTCCTTTACATTTGCAACGAGGGAACGGTAACACCCACGTAATCCCTGATGAATATCGTCCAGTGTATAGGTCCAGATGTCATCAATCAGCCGGTTTTCCCAGTCGTGAAATCCGGTCGCAAGAACATGACCTTGTGTATCGGTAAGAACGGCCTTGATTCTGGTGGAACCGAATTCGATGCCCAGCGCCGTTTTTCCTTCCTGTATGTTTTCTTTTGCTCCCATAATGCTGCCTTTCTGCTTGTTCTATTTCATACCTTTTCAGCTCTTCTGTCCATAATAGGCATTCGGACCATGTTTCCTTAAGAAATGCTTATCAAGAATGTTCTGCGGGCCACGCTGCACATTCGGATCCAGAATTCTCGTGTAAATGTCCATGCGGGCCACTTCCTCCAGAACCTTGGCATGGTAGACGGCTTCATTGGCATCCTTTCCAAAGGTAAACGGGCCATGATTCATGCAAACGACACCCGGTACATAGATCGGATTCAGATGACGCTCTTCAAACGTTTCAATGATGACCTTACCGGTGTTTCCCTCATAATCATCCTGGATTTCCTCCGTCGTAAGCGCTCTGGTACATGGCACATCACCATAGAAATAATCGGCATGGGTCGTGCCGTAAAACGGAATGTCCTGCCCGGCCTGTGCAAATGCCACCGCATGCGGCGAATGGGTATGTACCACACCGCCGATTTCGGAAAAAGCATTATATAAAGCAAGATGGGTTTTTGTATCCGTTGACGGACTCAATTCGCCCTCCACCTTATTGCCCTCGAGATCCATTACAACCATGTCTTCCGGACGAAGCTTTTCATAGGAAACCCCTGACGGCTTAATAACAAAGAGCCCCTTTTCCCGGTCGATGCCGGAAACATTGCCCCAGGTGAACGTCACAAGGCCGAGCGCCGGAAGCTGCATATTGGCCTGATAAACAATTTCTTTTAATTCCTCTAACATGATGCCCTCTTTTTCTATCTCTTTTTTCTGTTTCTTTTTCCTTCTTTTTTACTTTCTCTCTCCCAGGTGAAGAAGGTCCGCCTCTTTTGTGTCCTCGCCGATCGTGATCAGTTCGGTGCCGGTAAGCTTCGCAAACAGGGCAATGTCTGCTCTGGTCAATGCGGTAGAAATGACACTGTGATGTGCACCGCCTGCATAGCACCAGCCCTCTGTTCCGATCTCGAAGTTTGGTTTATGACGGAACATGATCCGGGCTACCGGAAGCTTCGGCATAGCCTCCTTCTGCTTTACGAGCTCGATATCCGCACAGATCAGGCGGAACCGATCGCCCATATCGACCATGGTCACCTGAATGGCATCACCGGTCACGCCGTCAAATACAAGACGAGCCGGATCTTCCTTGCCGCCAATGCCAAGAGGATGCACCTGCATTTCCGGCTTGCCGGCCGCAAATGCAGGCGGAACCTCCAGCATGTGCGATGCCAGTTCCACTTCCTCGCCATCACTAAGATCATAGGTGTAATCCTCAATAAATCCGGTCGCGCCTTTCCGCCCTTCTGCCATCTTCATCAGTATAGCACTTAACGCAGAAATCTTGTAATCTCCTTCCGGACCAAACCCGATTCCTTTGGCCATTAAATTCTGCGCGGCGATACCCGGAAGCTGCTTCAATCCATGCAGATCCTGGAATGTATCGGCAAAGTCACCAATCTGATGCTTTTCCAGGAATCGGTCGAGTGCAACTTCCATTTTGGCCTGCTCCCGCACGGCATCTGTCCGATCGGTTTTCATGGTATACCGGCTTTCGTATTCCGCCATCTTTGCATCCACTTCGGCCTCGCTGACCTTTTCCATGATCTCTACCAGATCGCCCACGCCGTAGTAATTGCATTCCCAGCCATAACGGATCTGGGATTCCACACGATCACCATCGGTAACGGCAACCTCCCGCATATTGTTTCCGAAGGATGCTACACGAAGATGATGGGAATAGTGAATTGCCCCAGCGACCTCTGCAAAACGGCGGATCTTTGCAATGACACGATCCTGCTGATAGAAACCGGATACAACCTCATGCGGTATGCCCAAACGTGCCAGAATGAACCCGTATTCCCGATCGCCATGCGCAGACTGGTTCAGGTTCATAAAATCCATATCAATGCTGTCATACGGAAGCTTTTCATTATGCTGGGTATGGAGATGAAGCAGCGGCTTCCGCAGTTCCTGCAGACCTTTGATCCACATTTTTGCCGGTGAGAACGTGTGCATCCAGGTAATGACGCCAATGCAGTCCTCATCCACAGAAGCCTTACGGAGATCCTGAATGCAGGTCTCGGAATCCACAACCGTAGGAAGTAATTCCACAGACACGGTATCCTGTAATTTTTCATTCAGAAATGCTGTCATATCGGCCGCATCGGCTGCGACCTGGCGGAGACATTCCTCTCCGTAAAGATCCTGACTGCCGACAACAAAATATAATTTCTTCATAATAGTTCCCTTCATTTTAATTCAATAGTGGTTTACAAAATTTTTTCGGTTTCCGGCCCTGCATCCGATACGGGGCAAAGCCGGAGTCCGAAATATGGGAGAATTGATAGGATGAATTTATTTATTGCGGTTCTTCAGATAAGCAAAAACACTCTGCAGAATAATGAAGAAGCACAGAAGTGCGGCCGTCGCAATATTGGCCCAGCTGGAAAGCAGCTTACCGTTGGTATTGACCAGAGTATTAATGGTACCGGTGATCATGACACCAAAGAAAGAGCCGATGACATTGCCCACACCGCCGGTAAGAAGGGTTCCGCCAATGACGGAAGAGGCAATCGCACTCATTTCAAAACCGGATGCCTGCTGTACCGAACCGGACATGGTATTTAAGCAGTAGCAGATACCTCCGATGGAGCAAAGGAAGGAAGAAAGAATATAGGCTTTCATCTTGATCTTCCGGGTATCGAGACCCATCATAGCCGCTGATGTCTGGTTTCCGCCGACCGCATAAAGGGAACGACCGAATTTCGTATATTTCAGAAGGAAGAAGGTTGCCGCAACCACAAGCAGCGCGATCACCACCGAGATTCGGATAAACGGAACCTGAATCTTTCCTTTTTTGTTGACATATCCCAGAAATGCCGGAAGCTGAATCTTAAGATTTGCCCAGGTGTAAAACAGCTTGTTTGTTGTCTCTGTAATCGAGATCTGATCGGTACAGATCACGGCCGTCATACCTCTGGCAAAGAACATACCGGCCATCGTGATAATAAACGGCTGAATTTTCATATAGCCGATGAGGAAGCCCTGCACCG
>ONLM01000184.1 GCA_900318695.1 uncultured Eubacteriales bacterium
CATATGGAGAAGCATCCGTGGATGAAGGCATACCTTGATGCCGGACGCACAGGACTGACCAAATATCTTGGAACGCCGAATGAGACGGATTTTTCAGAAGTTTCTGAACGAATCCGGTCCTTTAAGGAGGGGGCTTCTTCTCTCTGGCTCCGCCGCATGGGGCGTGACGAAGCGGCACTTTGGTATGATGAAGTTGATATGAAGGATGTCAAGGTACTGATTATTGAGTGGACGCACGGTAATTCGGATTATCTTGAAGGCGTGGATCTGCCGATCCTTTTAAACAGTACGCCGGCAGAAACATTGGCACATCGCCGCGCCAGAAATCGTGACGGTAAGCTGGACAGTGCGTTTACCACAATGGTTCTTGAAATTGAGCAGCGAAAGCTTCATGAACAGGCGCATAAGGCAAAGATCATATGTTCCAAAGATGGCGAGCTTCTGAATTACGATGAATATAAGAAGCGTATGGATGATCAATTCTGATTCTTTCAGTCGAGAGAGCAAGAGTAGATACAATGTTTTCCCAAAGGAGTTTTCATGAGTCAGAACAAATATACCGATAACGGCCCGATGCTGAATGCTTATCCGGACAGCATGGGCGGCCGGTTAGATGATGTAGTAAGTTTTCTTGAAAAGGAAGAAATGAAGGACGCTTTTCAGTCTTTCTATATTTTGCCAAGTATTTTTAATACGGATCTGGATCGGGGCTTTTCTGTAATCGATTACGGTATCAACCGTGAAATGGCAGAGCGTCGTGATCTGGATCGGTTGCGTGACCTTGGCATGAATCTGAAGCTGGATTTTATTTTAAACCATGCTTCTGTATTGTCACCACAGTTCCAGGATTTGCTCCGCAATGGAGAAAAATCCAAATACAAGGATTTCTTCATTAATTGGAATACGTTCTGGGCCGGCAAAGGAACCATGACCGAAGAAGGTTATATTCAGCCGAATGAGGAGCTGATCAAGGACATGTTTTTCCGTAAGCCGGGACTTCCGATTCTTATGGTGCGCATGCCGGACGGCAAGGACGTGCCGTATTGGAATACCTTTTACCAGGAAGTCCGTTATCCGCGTCCGGATGCATGCGATTTGATGGCAAACATGGATATCCAGTATCTTGCAGCCGACCGCATCTGTGTATTTGTGAATGCCGCACTGGATGCAGGGAAAAAGCCGGAAGAGATTGATTTTACCGGTTTTGAAAGTTACAGAGAGGGTGTAATTGCTTATCTGGAGTCTCATCGTAAATATCTTGGCCAGATGGATCTGAATGTAAAATCTCCGCTGGTATGGGAACATTATGAGAACACATTGAAGACATTGGCTGAATATGGTGCACGTATTGTGCGACTGGATGCTTTTGCCTATGCACCGAAGGAACCGGGGAAAAAGAATTTTATGAATGAGCCGGATACTTGGGAATTGCTGGAGCGGGTTCGTGCGCTGGCAGACCGTTACCATGTGGAACTTCTTCCGGAGATTCATGCAAGCTATGGGGAAAAGGTATATAAGAAAGTTGCAGAACAGGGCTATATGACCTATGACTTCTTCCTTCCGGGATTGCTGATTGATGCAATCGAAAAGAAAAATGGTCAAAAACTGGCTGAGTGGGCGCAGGAACTGGTGGACGATCATATTCGTGTTGTGAATATGCTGGGTTGTCACGATGGAATTCCGCTTCTTGATCTCAAGGGCATGCTGCCGGAGGAAGAAATCCAGAAGCTGATCGATACGATTGTTTCCCGTGGTGGTCTGGTAAAGGATCTTCACGGCAAGAAAAACATGTATTATCAGGTCAATGCAACTTATTATAGTGCGCTTGGCGAGGATGATCGAAAAATGCTGCTTGCACGGGCAATTCAAATGTTTATGCCGGGTAAACCGCAGGTATGGTATTTGGATCTTTTTGCCGGAAAAAATGACCATGAAGCGGTACGTCGTGCAGGTGCTGCAGGACATAAGGAAATCAATCGTACCAATCTTTCACCGGAGGAGATGGAAAAACGTCTCAAGATGCCGGTGGTTCGTGAACAGGTGGAGTTACTTCGCTTCCGGAATACCTGCCCTGCCTTTTCGTTTGATGCAGATTTTGAGGTGAAGTGTGAGGACAGCCGGATGAAGATGGCCTGGTCTCATGAGGGACACAGCGCCGTGCTTTATGTTGACTTTAACGATTACAGCTATCGGATCGAAACAACATAAAAGGAAAGCATCTGCCGTTTAAAAACAAGATATTGTAAAAATAGAATAATGAAAACAAATAAATCCATGCGAACCAAAAAATCGCATGGATTTATTTGTTTATATTGCACAATAAAATGTGGAATCGTTCAAATAAAGTAACAAAAATTATATCAATCGGTTGACGCAATACGGCAGCAATGGTATATTTGCACCATACGATATGTCAATCGGTTGACAGAGATGGCATATAATTGTTGGAACAGTACCGGACGGATTGATGCGAAGGATCGCACAAAAAACGCAAAGGTCTGTCGGAATCGTGTTCCGTAGAAGTGAAGAGACCGGGAAAACCGGAGCGCAGGGTCCAGAGGACCATAGGAGGAAATGATGAAAAAGAATCTTAAGAGAATGGCCGCCGCAGCAATGACTGCTGTACTCGCAGCCAGCACACTTGCAGCTTGCGGAAGCAGCACAGCATCAACAGAGAAGCCGGCAGAGACCAAGGCTGCTGAGGAAACCAAGGCAGCAGAAGGCACAGCTGCAGCAGCAGAAGCCGGCAGTGATGATCTGAAAGGCCAGAGCATTACCTTATTAAATTCCAAGGGCGAGATTCAGACAGCTCTGGAAGAGGTAGCCAAGGAATTTGAAGGCGACACCGGTATTCATCTTGAGGTTCTTGCCTGCGGTACCGGTGAAGTTCCATATACTAAGGTAACCTCTATGTACAGTTCAGGAACTGCACCAACTATGGCAATTCTGGATACAACGGATGTTGTGGCACTGGCAAGTGAATACGCTTTGGATCTCAGCAATGAGTCTTGGCTTCAGTACTGTGACAAGCTCACAACCAAGGTAGACGGCAAAGTATACAGCTTCCCGTTCTGTGTAGAAGGACGCGGCATTATCTATAACAAGAAAGCTATTGAAGATAAGCTTGGCAAGGAATTCAATCCGGAATCCATTAACTCTCTTGATTCCTTCAAGGCCTGCCTTGAAGAGCTTCGCAAGGCCGGTATGGAAAATCCTATCGTTCTTTCCAAGGAAGACTGGTCACTGGGCGCACATGATTTCGGCTATGTATATGATACACAGGATGGTACAACCGATGGCGCAACCAAGTGCATGGATGCATTGAAGAGCGGCACAAAGGTAGAAGACAATGAGCGCTTCAAGCAGTTTATGGATACAATGGATGTGATCCTTGAGTACAACTACAACAAGGAAGATCCTTTAGGAGCAATCTATGATGAAGATCCGATGCATCTTGTAGAGGGTGATGCAGCATTCTGGCCAAACGGTAACTGGGCTTGGCCGAATCTGGAGACAGCAGGCGCTTCAAAGGATGATGCATATGGCTTCATTCCATTTGTACTTGGCAATGATTCTTCTGATTTTGCCAATACCTCTATGCAGGCTTCTCCTACAAAGCAGTTGATGGTAGATGCAAAGCAGTCTACAAAAGAGCAGCAGAAGGCAGCTCTTGCATTCATTGACTGGCTTGTAAATACAGAGAACGGACAGAAAGCACTCGTTGAGAAATGTGCCCTTATCCCAGCTTGCTCTAACAACACGGTTTCTCCTGCTGATCCTCTGAGCCGCGACATCGTAGCAAAGCAGTCCGCAGGTCATACATATGCATCAAGCTTTATTGCTCCTTCTGATCACTGGGCAGTTGTAGGTGCGACTATGCAGAAGTACATTGCAGGTCAGACCGACAGAGCCGGAGCAGCAAAGGAAATCAACGCATATTGGACAGCACAGAAGTAATTTAAAAACACAGGGATCGATCACAAACGCAGAACCTCGAGAAAGGGGAAGGCGGAGGGGTCGATCCCCAAAGTCATAAAAGAAAGGCGGTCTGTATGAATTCCTTAGGACGTACTACCGGTGATAAAATAAAAAGTTTTCTGATGTTTGCGCTGCCGGGAACATTTGTGTTTCTCTGCGTAGTCATCCTCCCGTTTTTATACGGCTTTTACCTGACCTTTACGGATTGGAACGGTGTTGCTTCGGTAAAGAACCTGGTCGGCTTTTCCAACTACAGCGAAGTTTTCCGTGATAAAGAATTCTGGAAGTCAATGGGCCTTACATTGAAATATGTAGTTCTTTCCGTACTTTTGGTCAATGCGGTCGGTTTCCTTTTTGCCTACTTCCTTTCAGGAAAGATCAAGAGAGGACAAAACCTTTTCCGTGCCGGATTCTTTACACCAAACCTGATCGGCGGAGTTGTTCTTGGATTTATCTGGCAGTTTGTATTTTCACAGGTTCTTGTGAAATTCGGAAAAGGAGCGGGCATTGTATTTTTATCAAAGTCCTGGCTCTCGGATCCGACAAAGGCCTTCTGGGCATTGGTAATTGTTTCGGTATGGCAGCTTTCCGGTTATATGATGCTCATTTATATTGCGGGCTTTACCGGACTTTCGGAAGATGTTCTGGAGGCTGCATCCATTGATGGTGCATATGGCTGGAGCAAGATGAGACATATTACGTTGCCGCTTATGGTTCCTTCCTTTGTTATCTGCGTATTCCTCACCTTGTCCCGTGCCTTCATGGTATATGACATCAACCTCACATTGACCGGAGGAGAGCCTTACGGAAGTACGAGACTGGTTGCCATGCATGTATATGAAAAGGCATTTACGGCAAGACTGTATGGTATTGGACAGGCAGAAGCCGTGTTCCTCTTCCTGGTTGTAGCCATTGTATCCGGTCTTCAGGTCTATATCGGTAAGAAGAAGGAGGTAGAGGCATAATGGAACAGCTTTCATCCACACCGAAAGCCGCCGATCGTGTAGGCGGAACCAGAAAAGTAGTCAAGGATATTCTGGTATATATCCTTATGGCCATTGCAGCGGTATTCTATCTGGTACCGTTCTTTATGGTCATCATTAACTCCTTCAAGCAAAAAAAGGATATCATCAAAGCACCGATGGAGCTCATTGGAAAAAGCGGCATGAGCATAGACAATTATGTAAAGGCTTTTAAGCAGATGGAATTTCTGAAGGCATTTGGAAACTCCCTGTTTATCACCGGGCTTTCTACATTAGCGGTTATTGTTCTTTCTTCAATGGTGGCATATTACATTGTCCGTGCCAATACCATGTTCGGAAAGATAATCTTTGCGCTGATGATTGCTTCTATGATCATTCCGTTCCAGTCTATCATGATTCCGCTGGTATCAATTTACGGTGCCCAGCTCAATCTATTGAATCACAGACTTTCTCTTGTGTTTATGCACACCGGTTTTGCGATGAGTATGTCGGTATTTATGTATGCCGGTTTTTTGAAAAGCGGAGTACCGAGATCATTGGAGGAAGCAGCGTATATTGACGGCTGCGGCAAAATGCAGACCTTCCGGATGATCGTATTCCCACTGCTCAAGCCAACAACTGCCACATTGATCATTCTCAATGCCATGCAGTTCTGGAATGACTATCTCCTTCCAAGTCTTGTTCTTGGAAAGAAGCCATTGTATACACTGCCTCTTTCAACCTACAGCTTTTATGGAACCTACAGTTCCGATTACGGCCTGATCATGGCGGCGCTGGTTCTGACACTCCTGCCGATCCTGATTCTCTACTTCTTCCTGCAGAAGCAGATTATTGCCGGAATGGTTGCCGGTGCGGTAAAGTAAACAGTGAAAAATCCCGCCTGTGGCGGTATAATAACCGGGTGGTCAAAAGACTGCCCGGTTATTTTTTAGAATAGGAAATGAGAGTATGGCAACAACCCTGAAAGATGTAGCAAAAGAATCTGGTGTGGCGGTGGAAACCGTTTCCCGTGTGTTGAACAATCGGGGTTACATCAGTGAAAAAACAAGGAAAAAAGTTTATGATGCCATGGAGAAAATCGGCTATAGGCCGAATCTTGTGGCACGTACCCTCTCTAAAGGCAGATCGGATGCCATAGCGGTGATTGTACCGCACATTACCCATCCATATTTTGCAAAGGTGATCAGTGAAGTCGAGCGGGTAGCGGAAGAAAAACATTATCAGGTTTTTCTGTATAATTCTTCCGGTGATCCGGACAAGGAGCAGAATGTTCTGGCGTTCTGTGAGAACAGTCTGATTGCAGGTGTTCTGCTGTTTAGTCATAACGTTAAACCGGAGCAACTGAAAAAAATCAATATTCCTATAGTTACTATTGAGCGTTTTATTGAAGGCGGCACCAGTTCGGTCCTTTGCGACAACTACAAAGGCGGTGCACTGGCAGCAGAATGTCTAATCCGGAGCGGCGCCAAAAATCTTTTGATGCTTGGCGGTGTATGGCATAAAAAAATGCCGGCGGATATTCGTGAAGACGGATTTTTGGATGTCTGCCGCAAAGTCGGTGTTACAGGCAATGTTTTGAGCAGTACTCCGGAGGAATACCATACACTGGAATATCATGAGAGTATCAAGAAAGCGCTCATGGAATTTCCGAAAACCGATGGTATCTTTTGCAGTTCCGATCTTATTGCCGCACAGGCATTGCAGACCGCGCGGGAACTCGGAAAACGGGTGCCGGAGGATCTGCGCATTGTAGGATTTGATGATACGGAATTAAGCCTCCTTACGACACCTAGAATTACGACGATTCATCAGCCGGTTTCGGAAATGGCCAAGCTTGGTTTAAAGATGATCATAGATGCGAATGAGGGGAAAACGGTTCCGGAAAAGAATATTCTCGATGTAACTTTAGTAGAGCGGGAGACTACCTAAAAAGACCTTACAGAATAGGAAAATATCTTTTAAAAACGAGAACTTTCATATATACTATAAGAGATTATGGTTGAATCAGAACTAGGCTCTTTTTTTGGTTCTGTGTCTTATATAGATTTGTTTAGCTAGGAGTTATAATGTTTTCGTTGATTTCAAATGATATTGGAATAGATTTGGGCACCTCCAGTATCCTTGTTTATATTAAAGGACGTGGAGTAGTCTTAAAGGAACCGTCCGTTGTTGCGGTAAACCGTGACACGAACAAGGTTCTTGCCTATGGTGAGGATGCGCGTCTGATGCTTGGGCGCACACCGGAAAATATTTCTGCGGTTCGTCCGCTCCGGCAGGGTGTGATTTCGGATTATACGCTGACAGAAAAGATGCTCAAGTATTTTATCAATAAAGCAGTAGGCAAGCGTACTCTTCGAAAGCCGAGAATTTCTGTCTGCATTCCATCTGGTGCAACAGAGGTTGAAAGAAATGCAGTCGAGAAGGCTGCGTATGTGGCCGGTGCCCGTGAAGTTACTATTATTGAGGAACCTGTGGCGGCAGCCATTGGAGCCGGTATTGATATCTCAAAGCCGCAGGGAAATATGATTATCGATATTGGAGGCGGTACGGCAGATATTGCAGTGATTGCGCTGGACGGTACAGTTGTTTCCGAGTCGGTAAAGGTAGCCGGAGATGACTTTGATGAAGCCATTCTTCGATATATGCGTAAAAAGCATAATCTTCTGATCGGTGCAAGAACAGCGGAAGATATTAAAATCAATATCGGATGTGCCAGCAAGCGTCCGGAGAATGTTACGATGGAGGTTCGCGGCCGGAATCTGGTTACAGCACTTCCGAAAACGGTTGTCGTAAGCTCGGATGAAATCATGGATGCACTTCTGGAGCCGGCAATGATGATTGTCAATGCGGTTCATAATGTGCTCGAGCGTACACCACCGGAGCTTGCAGCGGATATTTATGAGCGTGGCCTTGTTATGACCGGCGGAGGATCTCTTCTGTATGGTCTGGACAAGCTTATGCAGGAGAAGACCGGTATTAACACTATGCTGGCAGAGGACCCTCTGACAGCCGTTGCCATTGGCACAGGTAAGTTCATCGATTTTGCAAACGGTGACGACGAAGATATGTAAGAACCTTTTGGAAGAAGCGATGCGTTTGCATCGCTTCTTATTTTAACAAAGAACAGATAATGGAGTTTTATGGAAAGCTTTGAAGGCTACATTGATCACATCATATATCGAAGCGAAGCCAGCGGATATACCGTCATGGTCGGGATCATGTCGGGAAAGGAATATACACTGGTCGGTACCTGTCCGGGGATTGAGCCCGGAGAGAATATCAAAGCCACGGGACATGAGTCTACACACGAGATTTATGGCTCTCAGTTTGTGATCGAGCATTACCAGACGGTGGCACCTAAAAGCCGTGAAGCCATTGAACGTTATCTTGGATCCGGTGCCATTAAGGGAATCGGTGCAGCGATGGCCAATCGCATTGTTGAGAAATTCGGCGATGATACCATGCGCATTATTGAGGAAGAACCGGAGCGGCTTGCCGAAGTCAAAGGCATTTCTGAACGAAAGGCCATGGACATTGCCGCCAATGTCTCCAGCAAGAAGGAAATGCAGGATGGTGTTATGTTCCTCCAGAATTATGGAATTTCCGTAAATCTGGCCGGAAAGATCTTTGCAACTTACGGAAATGAGATGTATGACATCATTCGGCAGAATCCGTACAAACTTGCAGAAGATATTGAAGGACTGGGCTTTCGTACCTGCGATGATATTGCCCGGAAAGCCGGTATTATGGCGGATTCGGATTTTCGTATCGAGTCTGGTATTCAATATGCACTTATGATGGCAGAAGCCAATGGACATTGCTACCTTCCGCTTAAGGAACTGTCGGACGACACCCAGAATCTTCTTGATATCTATATTGAAGATCTGCGTCAGTATCTTATTGATCTGCAGATGCACAACCGGATTGTTGTGAAGGGAGAAAAAGTATATCGGCAGCAGCTTTATTTTACGGAATTGCAGGTGGCGAAGCAGCTGCAGGATCTCAATGTTGTCAACAAGACAAAGGATGAGCAGTTGGAAGCCCGAATTGATGAAGTCATGGAGAAGGAAGGCATTGAGCTTGATCCGCTGCAGAGAGAAGCAGTCTCTACCGCTGCCAATGCGGGTCTTCTGGTAATCACCGGTGGACCCGGTACCGGAAAGACCACGACCATTAATACAATTCTGCATGTTTTTGATGAGGAGGGGAAAACCATACTTCTTGCTGCTCCTACCGGCCGCGCTGCCAAGCGTATGTCGGAGGCAACGGGCTGGACGGCATCAACGATTCACCGTCTCCTGGAATATCAGGGGCGTCCGGCAGAGGAAGAAGAGGACGGAGAGTCGGTTCGCGGGCATTTTGAACGGAATGAGACCAATCCGCTGGAGTGCGATGTTATTATTATCGATGAGATGAGTATGGTAGACATTTATCTCATGAACAATCTGCTGAAGGCGGTGGGAAAGGGAACCCGGCTGATTCTGGTCGGTGATGCAAACCAGCTGCCATCGGTAGGTGCCGGAAATGTATTGCGGGATATCATTGCCGCCGGAAGCATTCGCACCATTAAATTAAACCGGATTTTCCGTCAGGCCGCAGAATCGGATATCGTTGTAAATGCGCATAAAATCAACGAAGGAAAGGATGTCGATCTTGCTAAAAAATCAAGAGATTTCCTGTTTATCCGAAGCACCACGCCGGAGCGGATCTTCCAGTCCATTACCGCTTTGGTTCTGGATAAACTGCCGAAATATCTGAGTATAGATCCGTTTGACATACAGGTTATGACACCACAGCGGAAAGGTGCTTTGGGAGTGGAACGTCTGAATCAGCTTCTTCAGGAAGTGATGAATCCGAAGAGCGGCAAAAAACCGGAGAAGGAAATCAATGGCACACTGTTCCGACTGGGAGATAAAGTCATGCAGATCAAAAATGACTATAACCTTATTTGGGAGATTCGCGGTCGTTTTAACATCCCGATTGAGAAAGGCGAAGGTGTCTTTAACGGAGACATTGGCATTGTACGTGAGATAAATCAGTATGCCCAAACAATCACCGTCCAGTTTGATGACCGTTTTGTAGAATATCAGTACAAGGACTGCGAAAATCTGGAACTTGCCTATGCTATCACGATTCATAAATCGCAGGGATCCGAGTATCCTGCTGTAGTGATTCCGATGTATCAGGGGCCGGCAATGCTCATGAACCGAAATCTGTTATATACAGCCGTTACCAGAGCAAAATCCTGTGTCTGTCTGGTGGGAAATCCGGAAATCTTTAATAACATGCTTCGAAACGAGACCGAAGCAAGACGGTATTCATCTCTTTCCGAACGTCTGCAGGAATTGGCCGGAGAACTTGGCGAAGAAATCGGGGAATGAAAATTTCCTGTTGCCTACGGACAGTTTATTCTTTTTTAATCGGTTGGGAAGCACTTGCGAAATTGACAGTATAAATCCGGGAGGTGAAAATAGAAAACAACATCAAATGTTGATTACAAAGACGAGAATGTGGAAAACACAAGCATTCTTTTCATAAATATAGAAAGGAATGAGATTTTAAATGCTAAACGGACGGGTTTATGCGGATAATAAGGAAAGTGCCGTGTGGATTTTCACGGAAGAATTCCGGAAAAAGCTGAAACATAACATCATCGAAGGAGTATTTCCAAGGCGCTGTCCGGTATGCGGCGAAGTGGTTGACGAACCGGACAGAAAAATCTGTCCGGATTGTCAGCCGGAACTGCACATGCTTCAGGAACCGGTATGCAAGGTTTGCGGCAGAGAATTGCATGATGAACTTGCAGAACGATGCAATTGCTGCCAGCGGCATCGATTCAGCTTCGAATATGGCATGGTATTGATGGAATACAATCGGGCTGCGGCTGTCAGCATGGCGGCAGTCAAATATGGCGGTGCGAAAGAATATCTTGACTATTATGCAGAAGAGGTTGTGAAACGCTATGGTAAGCAGATCAAGCGGTTGAATATCGATGCCATCGTTCCCGTTCCGGTACATAAAGAGAGACTGAAAAAACGTGGATACAATCAGGCGGAGGTGCTTGCGGATCATTTGGGAGCGGAACTGGGTATCCCGGTTTGTCGGGATGCATTGAAACGAAAGCGGAAAACGGAGGCATCAAAAGAACTGGGGGCAGCGGAACGATTGAAGAATCTGGGGAAGGCCTTCTGCGAAGGAGAAGTACCGGATGGACTTTATACAGCGCTTCTTGTTGATGACATTTTCACGACCGGCGCTACGATGGAAGCCTGCACAAGAGTACTTAGATCTGCCGGAGTCGGGAAGGTTTATGTTCTGTCGCTCTGTGCGGCATCGGATATATAGGCATAAAAAATCCCATTGTCATAAGACAATGGGAATATAGGATTATTCCTGCGTCCAATATTCGCGCGCAAGATTAATGAGATCGCGCATAGGATCTGAAAGATATTTTTCTTTCCGGTATACCGCGTAAGCATTCATGAGCGGACGTGGAGTAAGATGCAAGGTTTTTACGCCCTCCGGGATTTTGATATCATGTGTCTGCGGAATCAATGCAGCGCATTCATCGGCAGCGACCAGTGCCATTTCGTAGTTAATGCCTTCTGCATCCATATAGATATCCGGTTCAAAACCGGCCTGCTCAAAAATCTGTTCGGCAACATAGCGTTCAGTAGAATCCTTCGGCCCAAGGAAGAACGGAACATCCTTAAATTTCCGAATGTCAATAACCTCGGTGCCATCAGCTTCCCGCTCGGATTCCTGCGCCAGCGGATTATTTTCGGAAACCATGAGAACCATTTCGACATGAGAGAGGAATTCGTACTGAAGCCGATAATTCTGCTTGTCACCCATCAGGATAATACCAAGGTCAATGGTACCGTTTTTGACAAGCTCCTGTGCCTTCAGGCCTTTCATGATATTAAGCTGCAGCTTGACAGTCGGATTTTTCTTATGAAACTGGCGATAGATCGTAGTCATCATATAGTCAGCCTGAATGCCGGCTGCACCGACGGCAATTTCTTCATTATGAAGTTTTGCGATATCGGAAATGCGGGAGTAACAGTCCTTTTTCATAGCTACCATTTTCCGGGCGGTTTCCACATAGATCCGTCCGGCTTCGGTAATGGACCATTCATTGCCACGGCGGTAGAAAAGCTTCGTACCAAGTTCCTTTTCCAAATTTAGAAGCTGGAGATTTAAAGCCGGCTGAGAAATGAAAAGCTTGTCGGCAGCCCGTGTGATGTTTTTTTCCTCTGCAATGCGGATAATGTTTTCGATACGCCTTAAATCCATGAGAAATTCCTCCAGCTAAACGTGCATTAAATCGAACTATATATAAATAGGAAGACCGGAATATAAAGGCCGGTCATAAGTCTTAAAACCGTATGGATTAAGTATAAACTTTAGTCTAAGTTATTTCAATAATAACAAGAAATACTGCTTAAAAAATTAAATAGCACAGAAAATGTCACAAACGGGCGAAATCCTTGACGCTAGTAGGCTTCCATGCTATAGTAGCGGTTGTAAACGGGGCTCAGCCCTATTTTTTATGCACTAATTTCGTAGTCATGCGAAGTTAAGAATCATTGGAGGTGAATAGCCGTGCGTACAAAGATTATTTTAGCATGTACAGAATGTAAGCAGAGAAATTACTTCACTACTAAGGAGAAGAAGACTCATCCTGATCGTATGGAAATCAACAAGTACTGCAGATTCTGTAAGAAGCACACGCTTCATAAGGAGACAAAGTAATGAATGACAACAAAGCATCCAAAGTCAAGGGCTTTCTTGACGGTTTAAAAACGGAATATAATAAAATTATTTTCCCGACAAAACAGGATGTGGTGAGGGAAACGGTTTCTACTATTGTAGTAAGTTTTCTTATCGGTGTAGTCATCGCAGTTCTTGATCTTATCATGAAGACAGGACTTGGATTTATTCTTAAGTAAAGGGGATATCGATGTCAGAGAATAATTCTGCAGCTCGCTGGTATGTAGCACATACATATTCAGGGTACGAGAACAAGGTTAAGATGGATCTCGAGAAAACGATCGAAAATCGTCATCTGCAGGATCTCATCTTTGAAGTAAACGTTCCGATGCAGCCGGTAATCGAAATGAAGAACGGCGCGGAAAAGAAAACGGATAAGAAGATGTTCCCAGGTTATGTCCTGGTAAAGATGATAATGAATCAGGAAACCTGGTACGTTGTCAGAAATACGCGTGGCGTAACCGGATTTGTCGGACCTGGATCAGAGCCGATTCCACTTAGTGAGGAAGAAGTTCTGAAACTCAGCGGCAAGGAATCCGAGGTCGTAGTTGATTTTGAAATTGGTGAGGCTGTAACTGTTATTTCCGGTGCATGGAATGGTTCAGCAGGTATCATCAGTGAAATCAATGACCAGAAGAAGACCGTAACACTCTCTCTTGAGATTTTCGGTCGCGAAACTCCAGTAGAGTTATCCTATGGAGAGATTCAAAAACTTAGATAACAAAGTTTGGGAGGGATGGTTTTCTATAAGCTACTCCCGCAATTACCACAAGGAGGTGCCATTATGGCAAAGAAAGTAGAAGGATATATCAAGTTACAGATTCCAGCTGGTAAAGCAACTCCAGCTCCACCAGTAGGTCCGGCTCTTGGACAGCATGGTGTAAATATCGTTGCATTCACAAAGGAATTCAATGCTAGAACAGCTAACGAAGGCGATGTTATCATTCCTGTAGTTATCACTGTTTATGCAGATAGAAGTTTTAGCTTCATCACAAAGACTCCTCCAGCTGCAGTCCTTATCAAGAAGGCTTGTAAGCTTCAGAAGGCTTCTGGTGAG